>CAZEOY010000017.1:3772-14781 GCA_964513835.1 uncultured Syntrophobacteraceae bacterium | reverse complement strand
TTCCATCCTGAGGAGTTGATCTCCGCGGCCTCATTCCTGGCCCTCCCATTTTCCCAAATGGTCCAAGGACTATACCACTGCCGGCCTTCGCATGCGCCGGAAATTGTTCTTTCCCCCCGCCGTTGCGGCTTCCTGACCCTATCACCAATGGAATACACCATCCCACATCATAGGAGATTGCGCTCGAGGGGTTCTGGTGGCATTCTTTTGACCACCAGGAACTTGATGGCCCATGAATGGCGTGAGCAGCCGGCTTCGTGAATCATTCCGGGCCGGCCCATTCACGGCGGGAATGTTTGCGTCCAATCATCCGGTCCCGTAGCCGCGAGAGGATCATGAGATCACTCCACTTTTCCCGTCCGAGACTGTTGACCGGTGCTTTCCTCCTGACACTGGTGACTCTTGCCTCCGGGTGCGCCAGCCCCGTGGGTGTGCGTCGCATGGATCCAAAAGAGGTGCAGCTGGCGCTGACGGCCAACGTGCTTTCCAGCGAAACCCTCAGCGCGCCGACAATGCAGATCCTCAATCGCGCAGGACTGAAGGAACGTTTTCAGAAAGATCCTGAGGAAGTGATATCCGCCCTGCACCGCGGCCTCCCCACGGCGAGTGAGTCGGACCGGCTCTTCGCCCTGGCCGAGCTTTCCTTTGGCCACGCGTCCCGGAATGGTCTCCGGAAATACCACCTGGCCTCGGCTCTTTACGCTTACGCTTTCCTCTTTCCCACAGACGAGGAGGCCACCCCCGGCAGGACCGACCCGCGAATTCGCGTGGCCCTGGACCTTTACAACCGGGGCCTTGCTGAGGCATTCACTGACGAGGAGAGCAAAAAGGTTGTCATCGAAGAGAAGACCTATGAGCTGCCTTTCGGTCAAATCACCATCACGACAAACCCGGAGGACTTCGACTACGGGAATTACCGGCTGGTGGAGTTTGTCCAAGCCGCCGAGCTGGACGTTCGGGGGCTTCGCAACCGCTACCGGTGGCCGGGGATCGGCGCACCATTGGCCGCCTCGCTCCGGCAGGACGCATCAAGAATTGTCCCCGCCTATTTCAGGGTGCCACCGGATACCAAGGTCCCCGTGACGGCATTCCTGAGGACCGAGAATCTCGACGAGATCTTGAAAGGCGGACAACTGCGCGGGCGCATCGAGCTCCTCACCACGGGAGAGGCCACCTCGGTTTCCATTGATGGTCAAACGGTTCCCCTGGAGTATGAGCTGAGTTCGGCCATGGCCTATACGCTCGAGGGCACCCAGGCTTACCGCATCGAGCTCAAGGGCCTCTTCTCCGGCGATTTCAAGGTTTTCAAGGAAGGGGCTCGCTTCGAGGATGGCATCTTCTTCATGGAGCCGTATCGTCCCGGCTGCATCCCCGTCGTGCTGGTGCACGGGACCGCCTCCAGCCCGGTCCGCTGGGCGCAGATGCTCAATGAGCTCCAGAACGATCCAAAACTTTGGGGTCGTTACCAGTTCTGGATCTTCACCTACAACACCGGGAATCCCATTTTGTACTCCGCAGGCATCCTGGCCGAGGGACTGAGAAATGTCGCGGCGGAGCTGGACCCTGAGGGAAGAGACTCGGCACTCAGAAAGATGGTGGTCATCGGCCACAGCCAGGGGGGGCTTCTTGCCAGGCTCACCGCCGTTCACAGCGGCTCGCGCTTTTGGAACTCCGGGTTTTCGAAACCTATCGACCAGCTCGAGGTATCTCCGGAGACGAAGAAGATCCTCCGGCGCACCATGTATTACGAGCCGGTCCCTTCGGTACGGCGTTTGGTATTCATCGCCACGCCGCATCATGGAAGCTTCATCGCTGGGAAATGGATCGGCAAATGGGTTGGCAGGCTCATCTCGCTGCCGTTCACTTTGCTGCTCCCCTTGCAGGAAGTGCTTGCCGCAGATTCGCAAGCCATGGGCATGCGGTCCATCAAGGATGTGCCGCGCAGCACCGACAACATGGACCCGAAGAGCCCATTCATCCAAACGCTGGCATCCATCCCCGTGGCCGATGGGGTCACCGCCCACTCCATCATCGCGGTCAAGAATACCGACGTCCCCAAAGAAGAATGGAGCGATGGAGTCGTGGACTACAGCAGCGCTCACATCGACTGGGCGGCATCGGAGCTCGTCGTCCACTCCGGCCACTCCACCCAGGCGCAACCGGAGACCATCGAGGAGGTGCGGCGCATTCTGATGGAACATTTGAAAGATGGAGGAAGCCGACCTTGATATAAGGAACATTCTTAAAAATCTGTGACGTAGGCCTGGAACCGGTCCGGATTCAGTGATTATTTTTGTTAATGTTTTGTGGAACAATCAAAAACGGATGAAGGAGACATTCACCCATCGAGTGGAGTGGGCTCCACATGGAGCCCTGAATCGGGACTGACTTTCAAGCGAAAAGGAGGAGAATTATGGCGCGAAGATGGATCATACTTTGGTTTGTTGCGGCCTTTCTGATGCCGGCTCTGGCCGGAGCGGTTTCGCAAGAGGACTTCAAGGCCGCCACTACCCAGAACCTCATGAATTTATGCAGTGCTTCCACCGATGACCCCCTCTACCGTGAAGCCCACAACTTCTGCCAGGGCTACCTTGTGGGAGCTTATCATTACCATGTGGCCCAAACTGAAGGTCCGGATGGTAAGCGGCTGATTTGCTTTCCCGACCCGCCTCCCTCCCGCGTCCAGGCAATTTCCATGTTCATTGAATGGGTCAAAGCACATCCGCAATACCTCATCGAAAAGCCCGTAGACACGCAATTCCGATTTCTGATGGAAAAATGGCCCTGCAAGCCCTAACCTCAATGAATTCAAAAGGAGCGACCCATGATGAAGCTCGTCATTGTCACGATACTGACCATTAGCGTAGCCCTCGCGGGATGCGCGGGGATGACCCCCACTCAACAGCGAACCCTCAGCGGCGGCGCCATGGGTGCGGCCGGGGGCGCCGTCATCGGGGCCATAGCGGGTGACGCCGCTCTCGGCGCAGGCATTGGAGGTGCTGCGGGATTGTTGGGCGGTTACCTCTACGGCAAGCACAAGGAGGCTGAAGAAGAGGCGTACCAACGCGGGTACTACCAGGGCCAGCAGAATAAATAGTGCGTGGATGAGCCAAAGACGCATCAGAGCTGCCTCTGGCTGCTGCCCCTGCGAAAAGATGAGAAATACACCCAAGCCGCGAGGAACCGCAAAATGAAACATTTGTCTGTTCGACTGTTGTTTTGGATTGCCGCGGCAATCTTGTTCTCGTACTCCAACGTTTCGACCGCTGAAGAGGCCAAGAAGGAGAATCCCCCGAAGCCCACCGTCATCATGGAAACCTCGGAAGGGATGATCCGTATTGAGCTCTGGGAGGATAAAGCCCCCGTCACGGTGAAGAACTTCCTTCAGTACGTGGATGAAGGCTTTTACAATGGCACCATCTTTCATCGCGTGATCGACGGGTTCATGATACAGGGCGGCGGGTTCACATCGGATATGCAGCAGAAGTCCACCCGCCCGCCCATTAAGAATGAAGCCTCGGCTGATCTCAAAAACGAGCGCGGCACCATCGCCATGGCCCGTACGGGAGTCGTCGACAGCGCGACATCGCAATTCTTCATCAATGTCCAGAACAACCCCAACCTGGACCATCGGGACGAAACACCGCGCGGTTTTGGATACGCGGTTTTCGGAGAGGTTGTGGAGGGAATGGACGTCGTGGACAAGATCAAAAAAGTCCCCACCACCACATCAGGCATGCACCAGAACGTTCCCAAGACACCGGTGGTCATTCAGCAGGTCAAAAAGGGCGAGTAGCTGGTCTGAAAGGTCTCAAGCTTAAGGTTTCAGGTTCAAGTTAGAAATCAGCCGGCGTAAGCCTTTTCATTGCTCAGGGTGGCTCGAAGGGGCGTGAGTGACTGCTGAGTAAAGATCCATGGAATAACGTGACCAATAACAGGCGAACTGTCACCACGGCGAAAGCTGGGCTCCGGACTGATGCAAGAGACTCTGGATCCTGGCTTTCGCCGTGATGACGATCTGGTTGACGGACTCGTTCTGTGCGGAGCCGCACCACGGGTCACTCAGCGCCCTTGGCGTCTGTGCGTGAGCTCAAGAAAGCAAGAATCCAAGCCCTGACAAGAACCCCATCCTTGCCATCCTCTTTACATTACGCTATCCCCAGCGCTTTTTTTTTTATCCCAAAGCCTCAAGGAATTCCCTCCCTCTTCCGACTTAATGCCTGAGTGATTCCGGGCCGGATCGCTCTCAGCACCCCGATGCTATCATAGTGGCGATGACCGTTTGAATCCATAATACGAATGACCGGTGCCTCCATGCTGCTGAAGCCGTTCCAAACCTCTGAGAGCTACTACGTCTACTCCGCCTGGAACAATGAAATCGCCAAGGTCCCTGAGCATGTGTACCAGTTCTTTTCACAAGCGGTGGAGCGCACCTCCGGGAACGGATCGCCCCACGCCGAATGGCGCAAAACTGCTGTCGAACTGGGGTTGATGCCCGAGCAGGACATATCCCTCTCGGTTTTTCCCCAACCCATGATCCGGAACGGCATTCGAGAGCTCCAACGATCCGGGCCAAACGTCCTTGTCCTCACCATCACCGAGCAGTGCAACTTCCGCTGCGCCTACTGCACCTATTCCGGGGGCTACCAGCACTCGCGCACCCATTCCAACAAATCCATGCCCCTCGAAACCGCCCTGAAAGCCTTGGACTGGTACGGCTCCTTCGATCGGGATGACTACCATGTCGGCTTCTACGGTGGTGAACCGCTGCTCCATTTCGATCTCATCACCCGCACCGTCGAACATGCTCGAAACACTCTCGGGCATGCCGGGAAACTGACCTTCGGGCTCACGACCAACGGGTCCCTGCTCACCGATCGCGTGGTCGATTTCCTGGCTGCTCATCGATTCGAGACGCACATCAGCATCGACGGCCCGGCCGAGGTCCACGATCGATACCGCGTGGACGTTCGAGGCCGCAAGACTTTCGACCTCGTCTGGAAAAATATCTGTAGTCTGCAAAGACGCCATCCGAAGTATTTCGCTGACTCGGTAGGATTCACCATGACCGTGGTCCCCGCGGACCCGCTGGCCGCCATCGAGTCCTTCATCCGGGAAAACGGGCGCATTTTTGAAGGAAAGATCCCCAAGGTTTCACCCCTCAGCGAGGAGGACCCTGGGATCTACGATCACCTCGGCGTCGACGCCGACCACCGGACCATCGATTTCAGCCCGGCGGCTCAAAGATTCTTGGAGACGAGCCTGGCCGGAATCATCCCGGACGGCTTCAGCCGGGGGTGCATGGAAGCGGCCATGAGACGGATTCACTACCGGGAAATGTCCGAAATCCAACACTTCGAAACCCACGGCGGGCAGTGCGTCCCGGGCGCTCGATGCCACGTGGACCCCGAAGGCATCCTCCACATGTGCGAACACATGGCGCACCATTTCCCCATCGGGTCCATCCCGAAGGGCTTCGACTCGGACCGCATCGAACATTACCTGACGCAGTTCGGCAGGCTCGTTGAGGCTGCATGCAGCGACTGCTGGGCCGTGAGGTTTTGCAAGAAGTGCTTCGCCAACCTGGCTCGAGGTCCCTCACTGTCCGGGGAAAGGATGGCCGAGGTCTGCTCCCGGAAGCTGGAAAAGCTCGAGCGCAGCCTGGTCCAGTACTGCTCCACACGGGAGCGGAACGCCAACTGCTTCGATTGGATGCCCGAAAGGGCGCATGACTCTGAGGAAGACTGATCTGACGCTGCATTACGGGACCGTGCGTGGGGGATCATTGCGAAGTCCCGCAGTGGTGGATGAGGTGAGAGAAAGGTGGTTCCGGGCGCGGGATGAAGGCATTCCGCTGACTCCCGCCCTGAGGGCGGTGGAAGCCGGAACGAGTGAGTGAAGTCAACGCTTGAAAAAGGAGAAATGACACATGGAAATCAAAAAAGAAGACATCCAGTTCGTGCATGGCGGCAAGGGCGAGAAGATGGATGCTAACATCAGCTTCGGCTGCGGCGACGAGTGTGTCGGTGGCACCGCCAGCCGCAAGGCCATGCAGGAAACCAACTGACCGATCCATTCGGCCGCAAGGCTCAACGTGATCGCTCATTCATGAGACGACGCATCCGGCAGGCGGTATCGCGCTGCCGCTCCTGCCGGGATGCGTCCCACTGCTTCGCATCCGACCTGCCCAGCCTGTTCCTCTCCCCGCGCGAAGGAACCGCCATGAGCGTTGTCATCTCCAGGAGTTCCACTTTCAAGTTCATCCGGACCTTCTCGCCGCACCTGCGCGGTTACCTGCTCCTCCTGGGCTTCGTGATCGTGCTGACGCTCGCCGAAATCCTGACCGGACTGGCCTCACCCCTCGTGGCTGGCCGCATCATCGACCTCCTGGCCCAACCCGAAGGCTTCACCCGGCTGCTGACCTCTGATCGTCTTCAAGTATTTTTTATCACTGCACTTTTCACTATACAAGCCTTCGCGAGCTATGCTCAGACCATTGCATCCTCCCGCCTCGGGGAAGGCTTCGTGCGCGACCTGCGGATCCGCGTCTTCGGGCGTCTCATGGACAAGCCGCTCCCCGCCTTCGACACATTGCGAGCCGGCGACGCATCGAGCCGCATTTCCAGGGACATCGCCGAAGTGCAGGAGTTTTTCACCGACGGGCTGCACGGGATTCTGCTCAGCCTCGTGAACACCGTCGGGGCGGCGGGAGCCATGCTCTTTATCTCCCCTCAGCTCTCCATCCTCTCCCTGGTCCTCGTACCCGCGTCTACCTTCCTGGTGCTGGCGTTTCGCCGCCGTGTGCGCAACCAGTCCAAAGGAATGCTCCAGGTGGTGGGCCGCATGTCGAACCAAGTGCAGGAGTCGGTGAGCCAGATCCGGGTCATCAAGGCCTTCGGGCAGGAGGAGCGGGAGGTGGCAGGCTTCGGCCGGGTGGCCGACGAGTCCCGCCAATGCGGGATCCGGCTGGCCAGGACCCTCGCCGCGTTTTCGGTCATGAACCGGGTCGCGGTCTGGGTGGTCCTGATCGTGCTCCTCTTCTTCAGTTTCTACCTCGTGGGCCGGGGGGACATCACCCAGGGCGAACTCGTCACTTTCATGCTCTTTGCCTATCGGCTCTCGGCGCCGCTCTCCAGCCTTTCCTACACCATCACGTCCATCCAGCGCTCCATTGCAGCGGGTGAGCGCATCCTCGAGATTATGGAGGGCGAGAGCGAATCCGAACGCTTCCACGGCAGACTGATCCCCGAGAACGTTCAGGGAAGAATAGAATTCGAGAGCGTCAGATTCGGCTACAACGGACACCGCGTTCTGGAGAATCTCTCCATGACCATCGAGGCAGAGCGGTTCACTGCGATCGTAGGGCCTTCAGGGGCGGGGAAATCCACGGTTGTGGGGTTGATCCTGGGATTCTACCAAATCCAGTCGGGAACCCTGCGCATGGACGGACGGAGCTACACCGACCTCAATCTCAAAGAACTTAGGCGCCACATGGCCTTCGTGCCCCAGGACCCCATGCTCTTCAGCGGGACCATCCGCGAGAACATCGCCTACGGCAAGCCAGGCGCCGCTTTTGTGCAGATCGAGGAGGCGGCGGCCGACGCCAACGCCCTCGATTTCATCCGCACCCTGCCCCAAGGCTTCGAGACCGAGGTGGGCGAGCGGGGTCTGCAGCTCTCGGGGGGCGAAAGGCAGCGCATCGCCATCGCACGGGCCTTCCTCAAGAACCCGCGCATCCTCATCCTCGATGAGGCCACATCGTCGCTCGACGCCGAAACCGAGCACCAGCTCAAAAAAGCCATGGCCCGACTGGTTCGCGGCCGCACCAGCATCGTCATCGCCCACCGCCTTTCCACGATCATGGACGCCGACGTCATCCACGTCTTCGAAGGGGGCCGCATCGTCGAGCAGGGAGACCACGCCGCTCTCATGGCCAGAGGCGGCCTCTATGCGCATTTCACCAGCCTGCAGCTCAGAAAGACCGACCGCGCCCCGCGGTCGGAACTCTGCCTTCCGCCTGGTCATAACTGAGCTCGCAGAATAGATCACAGCCCATGCCCGCTCATGTATCGCCTCCTTCCGCTTTGCGGGCTGAAGGATCGATTTGGTTTGGCCAGGGGCGGATCGGCACTCGTTTGCCTCCACGCCCCCCCCGTGCATGCGCTCGTCGTCGAACGTCCATGACCTGCCAGGTCATGTTGAAGTCGCTAAGTGCAGATCCACTTGCCATTTATGAGCTGGCAGCCCCTCACCGCCCTGGTACCCTGACTCTGCAGCGCAAAAACCATGCTCCCCGCTTTGGCCAGGACTCCCAGCAACTCATTCCCTTGTTCGATTTGATCCTGCGAAATGAGCAAAGGTTGGCCATCTACGTCCAGTTCCAGAGGCCCCCCCTTGGAGTCCACCTTTAACGATATGACCTTTGTCTTTTCTTCTGCCAAGCGATCATCTCCTTCCGTCAAAACGGGCACTGCCCGCATGGTTGAGTTTGTCCAGGCCCCACCTCGGAAACGCTCTCTTCTCCACCTCCTTTCCCGGCATTCGCCGCTGATCATGATTATGCCCGTTAGAAATTGAACGTCCACTTGCCCACGATCAAGCGACCCGGTGTGATTCGGGGGTTCTGGGGATCCGTATCCTGAAAACGAAAGCCGTCATCAAAAAGGTTTCTCGCCTCGATCTCGATGAGCCCAAATCTCTTGGGCAATCGATACCCAATGGACGCATCGACCACGAAGAACTCACTGTCAGCATACTCGTCCTGCCGAGCAGGGTTCAAGAATACGCCATGTTGAGCCACAAATGCAGGCCTCAGGCGGGTAATGAAGCCGGTCGGATGATAGAATCCCATCCCGAGAGCCACTCGATGTGTAGTGGCTTCCAGCATTCTGTTGAGCTGAAGATCTTCAGGGTTCTTCAATTCTTCATATTGGTATTCCGGACCCAACGAGAACCACCTATGGGGAGTCCAGTAAAGGTAGGCCCTGCCGAGCTTCTCCCTGACCCCTCTCTCGATAATCGTGATATCCGGCGACACATCGATTGCCGGAACCTCCAGATTGCGCCACGAAAATTCCGCACCGCCGTAGAGCTGGTTCGTAAACTTCTGATCCCAACCAATCCCATACCGCCAGGCGTCACTCCCCTCACCGTCGTCGAAGAACTGGTTGAAGCCCGCAACCTGTGTGGGCTCCACCGTCTGGTTGGTGAGAAGGGTTCGTTTGAGCGTCCGGAAGGCCGCCCCGCGCAGGGTCGTACCGGGTAAGGGCTCCCAAGTCACGCCAAACTTGGGATTTACCTGGGTGATGTTCAGATCGAAGCTGCCCTCAGAAAAATCGTCGATGCTCAATCCCAGGGTCCAGGTCACGCAATCCGGGAAATTGATGAGCGAGTATATGTAACCGTTGCTGTGAGGAGTCTTGTTCTCCGAAGGAAAAGATTGACCGAAAAATGCGAATTCCTGGTCGTTGCTCGTGTCAAAATGCCCTGCACCGGCAATGAGGCTGAAACGCTTCGTTCGGTAAATATGCTGCAGTTCGACGCCATAACCCGTGGAGTCGAAGAGGATGTCGATTGGAAATGCACTGGTGAACGGCCTCAAGAAGAAATCATCATCGCTGGATTTGTAGAAGAATGACCCGATCAAATCGGACTCGGGGCTGAAGGAATGGTGAAGCCCGAACCGGAACGTGTCATTGGAATGCTCCTCGTGGGTATTCCGGCCGAAGAAGGTGGGATCGAAGGCGGCAAAGACGTCTCCGAGATGGGAGTCCAGGCGCCGGTATTCCACCTGGGCGCTGGTGCGGGGTGTGAGGCTCACCTGGAGGAAGCCGTCGTAGATGTCGGCCCTCCGATTGTTGTTCTGCCTGAAGCCGTCCGTCTCCGAGTGGAGTTGGCCCAGGCTGTAAGAGAACCTTCCCAGGACCCCTGACTGGACCACCTCGTCGGCGAAGGTCCCCCGCTCGCCGGCGGCGCCGCTCACGAGCAGCGACAGCCGGTTGCGCTCAAAGAGGGTGGAGTATTCATTGTACGACGGGTCCCTCGGCCCGACTCCGCCGGCGAAGGCGACCCGGCTCTCGGCCAGCTGCGGCTGCACGGGCCGAATGTTGAGGGGCTGCAGGAGCTGCGACTGGAGGAGCGCGCTCACCCTCGCGATGTCGTGGCGCGGGAGGGAAAAATAGGAATCGGCCAGGAACCGGTGGGCCGAGTAATTGGACGGGTCCGCGTTGAGGGATTTCCAGCCTTCGGAAAGGGCCAGCCACTGGAAGCCGAGATCGTCGTAGATCCGCGCCAGGCTGGCGCTCCGGGCCGCGATGTCCTCATCCAGGAGCAACCGCGACCGGTAGACGGCCCGATTGTCGTTGAGCCGCATGGACTCCTGGAGATCCTCGAGGCCCTCCACCGGACGATTCACGGTCTGCTTCCGGATGGCGTCGTAATACCAGGGCGTCGGGTCCAGGGGATCCAGCTCCTTGGCGGATGACAGCTGCTCCGCCGCCTGCTTGTCGCGCTTTTCCTCGAAGAAGGCCTTGCCGAGGTAGCTCCGGATGAGGGAACGTTCCGGGTCCAGGATGGCGGCGATCTCGATCTCGCGGCGCCCCTCCTCCAGCTCTCCGTCGCGGATCAGGGCCAGCCCGAGCCCCAGGCGCGGCATGGGATCAGCCGGGGCGAGGCGAATGGCCTTCTGAAACGCTTCTTTGGAATCCTGAATCCTGATCTGAGTGAGATATGCAAAGCCCAGGACCATCTGGGCATGCGCCAGCTCGGGATCCAGGGTGACGGACTGGCGGGCTGCATCCAGAGCTTTCCCGAGGCGGCCGTGGGAGAGCTCGATGTCGGCCAGGCGCGCCCAGGCGAGAGCGTCGGCGGGCTGGACCCGAACGGCCTTCTGCAGGCTCTCCAGGGCGCCTTCCAGGTCGAAGCGGGCCTGCTGGGCATAAGAGAGGGCGATGAGCGCGCTGGAGGACGTCGGATCCAGCTCCACCGCACGCTGCCCCAGCCTGAACCCG
>CAZEOY010000017.1:0-3762 GCA_964513835.1 uncultured Syntrophobacteraceae bacterium | reverse complement strand
GTCATTCCGGGTCACAGCGATGACGGCCTGCAGAGCGTGGGCATCGCTGTCTCCCGGGTCGATCCCCAGTGCTCGGTCCAGATCTGATTCAGCCTCACCCACTCGGCCCACGGTGAGCAGAAGGGAGGCCCGGTAAGTGTAAAACCCGGGATCGTTCGGCGCGGGAGACATCCCATCGAGACGTGCGAACGCCCCCGTCAGGTCGCCCCTGCGATAAAGCTCGACCGAATCACGCACCGATTGCTCCGAAGTCCCAACGGTCCCCGAGATCCGCTCCAACCGATAGTCGGCAATGGGCGGATAGTAGAGGGTCCACTGCACGGCATCCTTCGGGCGCACTGTCGTGGTGAGGACGGGGGCGCCGCCGGCCTGGGCCAGGGCAGACTTGCCCGCCGGCACCCGGAGTGTTCCCGAGTCGTTCACGGCGGCCACCCGGCCCTCGAGGACCGAAAGCATGGCCTGACGGTCGTCCACTCCCAGGAAAAACTCGGTTCCCTCCACATTGGCGTTCACGAAGGGGGTCAGGACCCTCAGGCCGGACGGGGACCGGTTGAAGAAAAGGCCTCCCCCGCGGATGAGGTCCAGGATGGAGGTTCTTTCCTCTTCGAGCCCCACCAGGGACACGGTGGTTCTCTCATCGATGCGGGCGATGGAGTCGTTTCGAAGCAGGAGGGCGGCGCGGGAGCGCTCCAGTGTTCGGATGGTATCCCCGGCGAAGAACAGCTCATCCAGGTGAACCGCGACCCACTCGAATGATCCGGGCTTTTTGACCTCGACAGTCCCTTGGACGGAAACCGCCTTGCACAGCCAGTCATCCCTTTCGGCGGATACGGCTGGAGCCGGCGTCAGCGCCATGACAGAGGTTAGAAACATGAAAAGCCAGCGCCCGGTTCTCCAGCAAATTGCGACCTTGTCCATTGAGCCTGCCCTGTTGTGGAAATGGGTGAGTCTGAAACCCAAACCCGTTGCGATCCAAGCGGTGTGTTCAGGAGATCCATTGCCGGAACTGCAGACCTGCAGGAGCAGCCCCCGGCTCGATCGGTGCCAGCCGATGACAAGTGTCGCGGCTGCAGGCTGGTCCTGCAGGGGGCAGCCTCGAAGCGTCAACGAGTGTCGAACATCCGGTCAATAGCTGGATTCCGAATCAAGATTCCTGGACATTCCCTTCCTGCGGAGAAGGATTTGCAGCGCTTGCGGCGAAAGACAAAGCATCATCGCGTGAAGCAGGAAGCGGTACCATCAGGATCGCCCTTGGGGACGCCAATGCAATCATCGGCCCCCGTGAGCTTGAAATGCATATAAATCGGAGAGTTATGCTAGCAGTGAAAGCAATCACAAGCAAGAGTTTTTTGCGCATGGATTCGAAGCCCGCCAGACGCAACCTGGAGGCTTCAATGATTTCAGTTCGCCGCCCGATGGCGAGGCTTCAGGTGGCTGTCGAAGAAGTGCTCCAGTGCACGGTAAAGGCGGATGCGGTTTTGCTCGCCGATGATCCAGTGGCCCTCGTCTTCGAAGAACTGCCACTCGACGCGAACGCCCCTTTCCTTCAAACCCTTCACCAAAGAAAGGGATTCCGTATATGGAACGCGAGGATCCATCCTTCCATGGGCCATGAGGAGGGGGGCTCGGATGGCCTTCACGTGCTGAGCGGGGGAGACATCCTCAAGGGCCTTCCCGTCCCGGACGGGGTCGCCGATCATTTCCCGGAGCGAGGGTCCGAAAGCTCGCCAGCGGGCGGGAACGTTCTGCATCAGGCGGCGGAGATCCGTTGGAGCTGAGACAGCCGCGCCGCAGGCGTAGAGATCCGGCGTGAGGGCAAGCCCAGCCAGGGCCGCATACCCCCCGTAGCTCGAACCGTAGACTCCGATGCGTTCGGCATCCGCGATTCCCTGCCCGACGAGCCAACGCACGCCATCGGTAAGATCGTCCTGCATCCGGAGCCCCCATTCCTTGAAGGAGGCCTTCCAGAACTTCTTCCCGTATCCCGTCGATCCCCTGAAATTGAGCTGAAGAACAGCGTATCCCCGGCTGGCCAGGAACTGCACTTCGGGATCGTACCGCCACCGATCTCTCTGCCATGGGCCTCCATGAACCTTCACGATCGCAGGAAACGGCGCCGAACGTTCGGGACCCGGCAGTGTCAGGTAACCGCGGAGGAGGAGTCCATCGCGGGCGACCACCTCGACGGGCTTCATGGGACGGAGCCGGGCTTCGGGCAGCCTGTGACCGGCGTCGGCCAGCTCCCACAGCTCGCCTGACCCGCTGCGGGTCAGGAAGTAGCGTCCGGGAGAGCGATCGCTCGAAACTCGCAGCAGGTGGACCTGTTCGCCAGTGCTCACGTCCACCAGGTCGACCTCCTGTCCATCAAAGCGCTGGCTCCAGGCGTCGTGGAGTCTCCGGCTCCGGGAATCGAAGAAATGATGCTTCATTCTCCAGTCGAGGTAGGATACGGACGTGAGGAGCCTGCGGCGCCTGGAGTGATTCACGGCCTGCATATCGAAAGCGTCGTGTTCGAAGAGGACTTCCTTCTCGACTCCGTTCTGGAGGTCCAGGACCACGAGAGCCAGCTTGTCACGCCCCACGTTGGATGCAGCATAGAGGTTTGCATTGTCGAACGTGAAAAGGAGCGGCTTCAGGGTATCCTCGAGCCCGACCTCAAATACGGACCGGAACGGCGAGCCCTCGTGGAGGCGGTGCAGCAGGATGGTTTTCTCCCCGCACTTCTCGACGGCGATGCGCACCCGGCCGAGGTGATCGGCCAGCCAGTCCACAATACGCCCGTTGTTCCCCGCCGCCTTTTCCATGCTCCCGGTCCGGACGTTCAACCGATAAACATCGGCGCTTTCCCGGTCCGGCAAGGTAATTGCGACCAGGATGCGCTCGGGATCGTCGGGAAGCTCGTCCAGCAGGGTCGCCCTGCCCCCTTCGAAGGGAGTGAGGTCCTTGAGTCCGCTTCCGTCCGCCTCTACCCTGAAGAGATGGTATGTCTCGTCACCCCGGGTGTCTTTTCCGAAGAGCAGGACTTCATTGGTCTTCCAGAGCTGGTAGGCGACGTCACGATCGCGGAACGAGGTGATAAACGTCGGGGTGCCGGTCGGAACCCGCTGGACCTGCAGGTTCAATCTGCCTTCGAGGGGAGCGAGACAGGAGAGGGAATGTCCGTCCGGGGAGAGGCGAAATTGATCCCGGTCGGGGTTGCGGAAGAAGTCCCGGATGGGGATGCTTCCGGATGGGTCCTTCGTGGACTCATTGGGGTGCGACACACTCTGCGTCATCAAGCTCACCGAGACGATCAGGATCAAAGCCAGGGCCGGCCTGAATGCCGAACGAACGGTCGGAGCCTTCATCGAGTACACGGGTCTCATGGGGGATGTCAGAAATCCAATACAGGGTCGGTCCCGGATCGGGTAAGCGAGGCATCCCAGCAGGGCAGCCTCACTTGCCCCGATTTGAAGACGATTTCAAACTCTCCCTCCCCTGGTGAAAAGAGCAGAGAGCAGTTTCTTTGTCTGGGGGAGTTTCGGGCAGCTTCCGGGCGGGGATGAACCCCGCCCCAACATTACGGGTCAACATCCTTACGACAGGGGCAGGGTTCTTCCCACCAACCTGTATCCTCTACACAGATGCACAAATCAACAGATTACACCGTCCCGTACCAGAAGGCTGGCCGTGTATTGTCATCTCGAGCGACTGCAAGAAATCTCGTTCGTGGTAACGCCTTGAGTTTACAAGATTTCTCTCTTCGCTACGCTCCGTTCGAAA
>CAZEOY010000016.1:0-14893 GCA_964513835.1 uncultured Syntrophobacteraceae bacterium | reverse complement strand
CCGAACGGCATATTTTGAGGGCAGAGATGAGTCGCCCCGACCCTGACCATTGGGTCTTTCTGTTTGAGGCGAATGGTTTTCTCAGGCACATGGTCAGGAATCTGGTGGGCACCCTGGTAGATGTGGGCAAAGGAAAGCTCTGCCCGGAGGGATTTTTCGAGATTATGGACAGTAAGGATAGGCGACGCGCGGGTATGACGGCACCCGCCCACGGACTGTTCCTTGTGGATGTGAGATACGAGTCCCATGACGAGCGGGACACAGAGGGAGGGGTAGAGGATGAAACTTGCTGAGAGGGTGACACGCATCCAACCGTCGGCAACACTGGCCATCAACGCCAAGGCGAAAGCATTGAAGGCCAAGGGAATGCATATTGTCAATTTTGGGGTGGGGGAGCCGGATTTCGACACTCCCGAACACATTCGTGAAGCGGCCATCCGTGCCATCAGGGATGGCCACACGCGCTACACGGCCGTGGGCGGGATCGATGAGCTCAAGGATGCGGTTCGAGAGGTCATTCAAAACGATTATGGTCTTTCCTATGAACGCGAGGAAGTGCTGGTGTCCTGCGGCGGCAAACATGCGCTGTACAACCTTTTCCAGGCCCTTCTGGACCCCGGCGACGAAGTGATCATCCCTTCCCCCTTCTGGGTCTCCTACCCGGACATGGTCGTCCTCACGGGTGCGAAGCCCGTCATCGTCCCCTGCCCGGAAGAGGCCGGTTTCAAGCTTAGGGCCGAAGACCTTCGAGCCGCCATCACGGATCGCACCCGACTCCTGATCCTGAACAGCCCCTCGAACCCGACGGGGGCTCATTACAGTGCATCCGAGCTCGACGCCCTGGCTGAGGTTCTCGTGCCCAGGGAGAATGTGCTCGTCGTTTCAGACGACATTTACTATCGCATCCTGTTCAACGGGGAGCAGTGGGCCAATATCGCCATGGTTGAGCCGAGCCTCAAGGCTCGCACGTTCATTCTCAATGGGGTCAGCAAGACCTATTGCATGACGGGATGGCGCATCGGATACCTGCTGGGGGATGCCGGAGCGATCAAGGCGGCCACCAAGATTCAGAGCCAGTCCACGAGCAATCCCACGTCCATCGCTCAGTACGCCAGCGTGGCCGCACTTCGCGAGCGTACGGGAACAGTCCGGGAAATGGTGAAGGTTTTCCAGGAACGGTGCGGTTACGTCATGGATCGGCTTGCAGAGCTGCCTGGCGTCACCTGCCCGAGACCGGCCGGCGCCTTCTACGTTTTTCCGAACTTCGGCCATTACTTTGGGCGGGAGGTTGGGGACCGCCTCATCCGGAACTCACTGGATCTCGCGGATTATCTCATGGAATCGGCGCATGTGGCGGTGGTGCCGGGAGGAGCCTTTGGGGAAGACCGCTGCCTGCGTTTCTCATACGCACTGTCCATGGAGGATCTCAAAGAGGGGTTCAATCGAGTGGCTCAAGCGCTGGAAGCACTCGTCTAAGAGTCCATTCAGGGGAGGAAACAGCCGATGCTGAAGAAGGTCAATCCGAGCACGACCAAGAGCTGGGCCGATCTTCGGGAACATCATGCCCGTCTGAAGCATGTCTCCATGCGCGAGCTATTCGCCAGCGATCCCCGGCGGTTCGAGAAATTCTCCATTCGATTCAACGACATCCTGGTCGATTACTCCAAGAACAGGATGACCCAGGAGACTCTGGACCTCCTTCTGGCCCTTGCCAGCGAGACGGCGGTCGGCGATGCCATTGAAAGGATGTTCGCCGGCGAGCACATCAACGAGACTGAAGGCAGGGCGGTCCTCCATGTGGCGCTCAGAAACAGCGTGTCCCCGACTTTCCAGCTGAACGGCCAGAACGTCATGGCGGACGTGCGGAGGGTTCTGGCGAGGATGCAGGAGTTCTCGGACCGGATCCTCTCGGGAAGCTGGAAGGGATACACGGGTGAAAGGATCTGTGATATCGTCAACATCGGAATTGGAGGCTCCGACCTCGGGCCGCTGATGGTGACCGAAGCACTGCGCCCTTACTGGAAAGAGGGGATCCGTGCCCATTTCGTCTCCAACGTGGACGGGACTCACCTCACAGAGGCTCTGAGAGGCCTTCGCCCCGAAACAACCCTCTTCATGATCGCCTCCAAGACTTTCACCACCCAGGAAACCATGACGAACGCATTCTCGGCCCGAAGCTGGTTTCTGGAGCGTGCGGGAGACCCGACTCATGTCGCCAGGCATTTTGTGGCCCTTTCCTCCAACAGGGAGCGCGTGGCCGACTTCGGCATCGATCTCGAGAACATGTTCGAATTCTGGGACTGGGTGGGCGGCCGCTATTCTCTCTGGTCCGCCATTGGCCTCTCCATTGCCTGTACCATTGGCTTCGAGGGATTCTCGGAGCTTCTCGAGGGGGCCCATGAGATGGACCAGCACTTCAGAAGCGAGCCTTTCGAGCGAAACCTGCCGGTCTTGCTGGCCTTGATTGGAATCTGGTACACCAACTTCTTCGGGAGCAGGACCGAGGCCATTCTGCCCTACGACCAGTATATGCATCGTTTCGCGGCCTATTTTCAGCAGGGGAACATGGAAAGCAACGGCAAATCCGTGGATCGATCGGGATCCCCCGTGGACTATTCCACAGGCCCCATCATTTGGGGAGAACCGGGGACCAACGGTCAGCACGCCTTCTACCAGTTGATCCACCAGGGCACCCAGTTGATCCCCTGTGATTTCCTCGCTCCCGCCGTCAGCCACAATCCCATCGGGGACCACCACAGGATTCTGCTGTCCAACTTCTTCGCCCAGACGGAAGCATTGATGAATGGCAAAACGCGGGATGAGGTCATCCAGGACCTCCGGAAGGAGGGGAAATCCGAGGAAGAGATCATCCGTTTGTGGCCCTACCGGGTTTTTGAAGGCAACCGTCCGACCAATTCCATCCTTTTCCGCAAGCTCACCCCGCACACCCTGGGGAGCCTCATCGCGCTTTATGAGCACAAGATCTTCGTTCAGGGCGTCGTCTGGAACATCTTCAGCTTCGACCAGTGGGGCGTCGAGCTGGGCAAGCAGCTCGCCGGCCGAATCCTTCCGGAACTGGCAGACAAATCCCCTGTCTCGACCCACGACTCCTCCACCAACGGTCTCATCAATGCCTACAAGTCCATGCGATCCGAGTAGCCCTGGGGCGATACCTCTGGGATTTATTGACGTGCTCAAACATTTTTGCTAATGGAGAACTCGACGGGCACCATCGGCATTCCCGTTTCTCGAAATGAAACGGATTTCACGACCGGCACTTCGATAGCGTCTTCTCCTGCTGCCCACGCTCTCAGCGACTCCGGGATCCGGATCTTGCCCGCTCGTCGTTATTCCTGCTTTGCTTTTTCGATATTAATGGAAATCCATTGAGGGACTTTGCTTCGATTCAGCGCATCATGCGGAGCACGTGCGCAACTGCATCCCGAAGCAATCTGGAGAACCGAAATGGGCTCAAGACGCTCGGAAGGAGGTGAGGAGGCCAATAGACTGCCCAGGAAGCACCCAGGTTCCCATTTGAAATCCTATCCGAGAATCAGGAGGTCACATGAGTCGAGAGGACTATCTAGCCTGGACCAATCAAGAGTTTGATGCGTCCAATATTTTTGCCAAGCCTGAAGCCTTGCTCGGTATTCGTATCCTGGAGCTGGCCACTCTCATTTTGGGACCCGCAGTGCCCGACTACCTCGGGGAATTCGGGGCAGAAGTGATCAAGGTCGAACTGCCGGGCGCGGGGGACACCATGCGATCCGTCACGCCCTACGGACAATTCTGGAAGAACGCCTGCATCGGTCAGTTCCCCCAGAACCACAACAAGTACCATATGGCATTGGACGTTCGAGTGTCGATGGGGGCCGAGATCTTTCGGCGCCTGGCCCAGCGCTGTGATGTCGTGGTCGAGAATCTCCGGGCCGGCACCATGGATCGATGGGGCATCGGTTACGAGCAACTGAAGGAAATCAACCCCCGAATCATCTATATCGCCTTGAACGGTTTCGGCCAGTGGGGTGCCTATGCCGAAGGCCGTGCATCCTATGATGCCGTGGCCCAGACCATCAGCGGGCTCCTGGCTACGACGGGATTCCCCGGCCGGCTTCCGCTCAAGACCGGCGTATTCATAGGAGATTATTTCGGAGCGCAAATGGGCGCGACGGCTGTTCTGGCAGCTCTGCACTACCGTGATCGAACGGGTAAGGGGCAGTTCATCGAATTTTCCCAGGGTGAAGGTCTGATGCGCCTGCTGGATTGGAGCTGGATCTATTATTACCTCGAGAAATACAATCGTCCCCGAACCGGAAACCGTGATCTCGCCATTTGCCCTTCCGATGTCTTCATATGCCAGGATGGTCCGGTGGCTCTCGCCGCGGCCAGGCCCGAGGAATTCAAAGGGCTCTGCCAGGCCATGGGGAACCCCGCATTGGCCGAGGACTCCCGGTTCAAGGACCTTCAGGTCCGTTTGAAGGACGAGAACGCCACGGTTCTCCTGGAGATCATCAGGGAATGGGCCAAGGGGAAGACCGTGGCCGAAGTGGATCAGCTGGGGGAAAAATATGGATTTGCGTCTTCCCCCATTCTGAACGCCAAAGATCAATATGATTCACCGCACTTCCGTGCCCGGGCCTCCGTCTTCGAATACGAAGATCCCATCTACGGCAAGATGGTCGAAGTCTGCTCACCGGCCAAACTGTCCAAGACGCCTGCCCGGCACAAATGGGCCAACAAGCCGGTCGGAATGGACAACGAATTCATCCTGCGCAAGTTCCTGGGGCTGCGCACCTACCAGATCCAGGCTCTGGCTGAAAAGAAGATCATTGGCAAGTGGGTGGAGAATCCTCCCGGAAGAAAACCGCCCGCGGACTGGGATGGCAAGGCTGGCATCATTTTCTAGAATGCGAATGAAGAACCATTCCAACCGATTACGAGGAGAAACCGCTCATGACAATACCCAAGATCACGACTGTCCTGCCCTTCGAAGACTTTCCCGTGGAAGCCGATCGAACCTGGGTCGATTGGATTCACGATGCAGACGATCCCAAGAAGAACCACCTGAAACCCGAAGCCCTGGACGACATCCTGGTCCTGGATGTCAGCGAAGGACACATCGGAGCTTTGTTCAGCTCCTCCATCCTGGGCGAATTCGGTGCCGACGTCATCCGTATCGAGCCGCCCGAAGGGGATATCGCCCGGCAGTTTTCGCCCTTCGGATACACGGTCAAGGGGACGGGGCTGGGCTATCTCATGGAGGGCCGCAACAAGTTTCACATCACCCTGAACCTCAACAAACCCGAGGGCCAGGAGGCCTTTCGGCGCCTTGCGGCCCAGGCGGATGTGGTCATCGAGGCCTTCAAGCCGGGAGTCATGGATGAGTGGGGACTGAGCTACCGCTTTCTTAAGGAGATCAACCCGCGACTCATCTATGCGAGCATCTACACTTACGGCCATTTTGGCCCCGAGGCCGGGTGCGGCAAACCCGACTATGACATCTGCGACCAGGCCAGATCAGGCGTCATGGCGGTTACGGGTGAGCCCGTGGAGGAGGAAGGGCCTCAGCCCTGGACCGTTCCCACCAAGGAAGGCAACTGGATGGGATGGTATGCCGGCGGCGCCTGGGCGGCATTCGGTATCCTGACGGCCCTCCATTACCGGCACATGACCGGCGAGGGGCAGATGGTGGATGTGGCCCCTCCCGATGCCGAGCTGCGGTTTTGCGACTACCACATTCAATATTACCACACTGTGCAGCAGATTCGAGGTCTGGTGGGGGCCTACGACAGCGCCGTCTTCCCCTACACGATCATCAAAACGAAGGACGGCTACAGCTTCATCGCCGGCTTCAGCGACCCGAACTGGGAAGGCCTCACCAACATCATGAAAAACCCCGAACTGCGTGCTCAGTTCCCGACCATTTTCGACCGCCTGAACAAGGCCAATCAACCCATCATTCACAGGGAGATTGAGAAATGGTCTGTCAACTACACCAGTGACGAAGTCCTCGACATGGTTCAGGATTACGTGCTCAACCGCCGAGGCCCGGGCATCGTGGCCACAGCCAAAATGACCGACATCCAGGAGACCTTCGATGACGAAGCATGGTGGGAACGTGGAGTCTTCGACAAGGGAACGGATCCGTATTACGGCGATGTGGCGTTCCAGTGCCCGCCCTGGAAGATGACCCTGACCCCTGCCAGGGTCAAGTGGATGTGCCGTCCAGTGGGCGGAGATAACGAATACATCTTTATGAAATACCTGGGAATCGGCAAAGAGCAGCTCAAGGAGCTGGAAAAGGCCAATATTGTCTAAGGTTCATGATGCCCGGGGCTGAACCGGTCCGCCGCTTTCGCTCCGGGCATCAACGGATCCTGCCCGGGAAAACCCGCCCCGCTGAGGCCATTCTCAGCCTTCTGTTCCCTCCGGTCGGCAGCCCATCAAAGATCCTTGGCAATCGTGAAGAAGAAAGTGGTCCCTCCTTCGGCCCCGGGCTCCACCCAGACCCTCCCCCGATGACGATCCACGAGCTCCTTCACAATGGCCAGCCCGAGCCCTGTCCCCTCGGTCCCCCTGGAGGTGCTGTTTCTCTGAAAGACCCCGAATATCTTTTCTTTATCTTCTCTACTGATTCCGACACCATTATCGCTGACCGAAAAAAGATGGGCATCCTCCAGCTCTCTGCAGCCAATACGAATCTCGGTCAGCGGATCGCCACCGTACTTGAGTGCATTGTCCACCAGGTTGCGGAGCAGCCGGACCAGCGACAGCCGGTCGGCGCGCACCACGTTACCCTCTATGGATTCGAGCCACTGGATCTCCCGAAGCCTGAGCCGTGCCGAGAACTCATCGCACACCATTTGGAGGACTTCCCGCACGTTGACGGCTTCCAACCTCAGGGGAGCTTCCTTGGCCGCAACGTAGGCATTGATTTCATCGACCAGGGCCGCCAAATGTTCAGCAGATTTCAGGATTTGATCACAGTAGCCCTTACCTCTCTCATCCAGCAGATCACTGTAATACCTGTGGAGAAGACGGGTCAGGCCGAAGATTCCGATGGCCGGACTTTTCAGGTCATGCGCCACTGAATAGGCAAAAAGCTTCAGTTTCTCGGAGCTCTCCCGAAGCGCCTCCTCTGCCTTTTGCCGCTCAGAGATTTCGAGCTTGAGCTCCTCGTTGGCCCTGGCCAGCTCCGCTGTCCGCTGTGCGACGCGTATCTCCAGATCGTCATGGGCCCGCCGCAGCTCCTCCTCTGCCCTTTTGCGATCGGTAATGTCCACATCAACACCCACCAGGCCCGCCACATTCCCCTCGGCGTCCGTGAATGTTGCCTTGTTGACGATCACGCTGTGGAGGGAGCCATCCGCATAGAGCAGCACTCCTTCCGAGGAATTCTCACCCGGGTTCGCGAGGAGATGCTTGTCCATGGTGTCATAGGGTTCGGCAATACTGCGAGGTAGAATGTCAAAGACGGTTTTACCGATGATTTCCTCACGTTTCAGGCCCATACGGTTTTCAAAGGCTCGATTGCATCCAAAATAGATACCGTTGATGTCTTTGTAGAAGACTGGGTTCGGAATGGTGTTCATGAGGGTTTGGAGCAAACGGAGCTGGTCCTGCATTTCTTTTTCGGCGCGCTTGCGGTCACTCACATCCTCAATGACCCCAATCCCTCCCATGACGGCCCCGTCCTCAGCCAGGATCGGTCCGTAGGTCGCCTTGAGATAGCTCCACCGTCTTCCAAGAACGGACTGGTAGTGACCTTCGTAATGGCCTTGATTGCCCGCCAGGCATGATTCTATGGCGATCTTCATGGCCTCGTCCTCCAGGAAGTCAGGAAGCCTGACGCCGATGAACTTATGGGGGTCCATACCAGCGATCTCTCCCATTGCATGGTTGCAGGCAGTGACTACCCCATGACCGTCAAAATGAATGATGCCGAGGGGGGAGCTCTGGAAGATCATCCGATACTTCTCTTCGGACTCCCGAAGATTTCGTTCGGCCTTCTTCAGATAGGTGATGTCCGTAATGGCAGCGATGATGCCGCGAAACACCTCGGAGTCGTCAAACAAAGGCGATGCCGATACCAGGATCGAGACCCTCTCCCCTTTCGGTGTCACCAACTCCATCTCCGAGGACGTGCGTTTCTTGATTCTCCTCTGAAAAGAAGCCTCTTCGAATCTCGGACGGAACGGCTCTTCGAAGAGATCGGCGACGGGCTTTCCCAGGAGCTCCGCTTCGGCATAACCAATGATTTCACAGAGCCTTTCATTCACATAGTCTATGGTTCCCTGCTCATTGACCACACTGAGGCCTTCGTTCAGAGTCTCCACCAGCATGCGGAATTGCTGTTCACTCGCCAGCAGGGCCTTCTGCGCCTCCAACCGTTCGCCCATCTCGCGCTTCAGGGCCTCCACGGCGCCCTCGGCCTTGGATTTCTCGACCGTGAGGGATTCGATGAGCGAGAGATGATCCTGGCGAGCTGTGAAGGAGCTGCGAGTAGCCCGCCCGATGGAAAGGGCATTGAGCATCATGAGCGCGAAGAAGAGCGACAGCATGCCTGCCATGAGAGTATGGGTGGCTGTCCCTGAAGCGAGCAGCCGAACGAGCAGTGGAAAGAGCACGGGGACCGTGTAGGCCAGAAAAGCACCCGGGGTGATGGAGAATGCGCCCACGGCCCCGGCAACCATCCCACCAAGGATGAAGATCACAAACACCTGATGGATCAGAGATTCGGACGGAAACAGCAGAAATCCGGCCGAACCCATGGCAAGCCCGGAAAACCCCAGAAGGACGGCGAAACGCCGGTACCAGTGAGGTAAGCGTTGCGATTGTGGGTCGGCATGACGATACTGACGCACCACCTGGTAGCGGGGAATGAGAAGACCCGCATTCACCACCATCCAAAGAACCAGGGCGCCGTGGCCGGTAACGGGCCACAGAACAGCCCCGAGAATCAGCGAACTGATCAAAGTCGCCAGCATGTTGACCGGAGCATGAGCAAAGAGGTGCGCCACCTGCTGGCTCCAGAGGCGTGCCTCAGTGTCAATGCTCCGTTCGCTTTCCACGGCTTCGGAATCCCTTGTGGCATTGGATGCAATCATTATGACTGGCCCTTGAAATCGTTGGCAGTGCAAAGAAACCAGGACCAAAACTGAGCGGCTGGCTTGAGGATCAGAAGTGCCGGACGCATGGGAGCACTCGACGCGTGGAGGTATGGCTGGCCCTTGGCCGCTACTCTATCCCGCAAATACCAGTTGTGCAAGGGGGACGCATGCTCCGTGCGGGAAGCAAGGTCTCCGAGGGCTCAGGCCATCCCGGAAAGATCGAAGTCCGCCCACACCGGAGTGTGGTCGCTCGGTTTCGACGCCGCACGAGGCCCCATGTCCACCTCGCATCCCAGGCATACGGCCGCCAGCGGGTCCGTTGCGAGCATGTGGTCGATTCGCCAGCCGAGGTTCCTGCTGAACCCGCCGCGAAGCCGATAGTCCCAGAAGGTGAACTGCTTGCGACCCGGGTGAAGCCTGCGAAAGACATCCACGAATCCCCAGGACATGGCCTCCCTCAGCGCCTCCCGCTCGGCCGGATGGAATCCCACTTCCCCGTCCAGTCGCTCGGGATCGAAAACATCCAGCGGCTCCGGGGCCACATTGATATCGCCGGTCCAGATCAAGGGCTCGGATGGTTGAAAGCGGCCTGCAAACCAACGCTTCAGGCGCGAGAAGAATTGCAGCTTGTGCTGAAACGCAGGGTCCAATGGGTCCCGCCCCTGCGGTACGTACGTGTTGACCACCCACACGCCGTCCACGTGGACAACGAGAAACCGAGCCTCCGAATCGTCCCCCCCGTCTTCAAAGCCGCGCAGTTCCACCTCAGGCTCACGCAGGCTCAGAATGGCCACGCCATTGAAGGATTTCTGTCCGCGAACCCTCATCGTGTAGCCCATTTCGGCGAACGGATCCGACGGAAAGCTCTCTTCCACGCATTTGATCTCCTGCAGGCAAAGCACATCGGGGCGCTGCTTTGACAGCCATTCGATCAGAACGGGCAGGCGGGCTCGGATCCCGTTTACATTGAAGGTTACCACTCTCCATTTACTCGAGGACATGAGCAGGACTCCACCAAAACAAAGGGCAGGAAAGGCCGAGCGTCGCCACCGGTTACCAGGCTTCGCATTTCCACCTCGGCGATGCAACAAGATCCAGAAACGAGGTTTCTATCTACTGAAATGAAAACAACAGGGTAAGGTCATCTATCTTAAATGAGTGCTCTCAATTTGTAGTCAAGAACTATTGTTGGAAAACCGAAAACTACCCTGACCCCGGAAATGATCAGTGCCCTGAGGAACTCAAGATCTGAAATGCTTCTTGCCCAGTTTTTGCATAGAGCCGTACAGGGGAAGATCGTTCCATTTGAAGCAACCCGTTTTCTAAAATAGATAGTTTATGGAGGATTGGAAACAATGAAGAGAAAAGGAATCATCGCTTTTGTGGTCCTGTGCGCGGTCTCTCTCTCCCTCACCACCATCAGCCGAGCTGAAGAAGTGATCGTTGGCGCAGGCGCCGCACCTACTGAAAACGTTTTTGCGAAAATCAAGGATCCCATGGAAAAATCCATCGGCCTCAAGCTCAATCTGATCAGCAGCGGCCCCGTCCAGGCCCTGAAAGACCTCGATCAAGGCAAAGTCCAGGCCGCCAGCGGCGGAATCACCTTCGGTGACTGGATGAAGATGATGGAAAAGGAAGGCTCCCCTGTGGCTGACCCCAGCGTCTACAAGCATCGTGTCATCGGCAAGGACATCGTGAAGCTGATGGCCAATAAGGATGTCAAAATCGCAACCCTTTCACGGGATCAGCTCAAATCCATTTTCACCGGCAAAGTGACCAACTGGAAAGAAGTGGGCGGCCCGGACCTGCCCATCGTCATTGTTCTTGGAAGCAAGATTCCCGGCACCCAGGCCGTCTTCCAGAAACAAATGATGGACGACGAACCGTATGCTCAGAAGACGATGGAGGCCACCACGGCCGCCGACGTGAAGGAGAAGGTTCAGGGCACGCCGGGTGCTGTGGGGTTGGGTCCCATCTCCCTCGTGGACGACACCATCTCGAGCCCCGAGATCCCCGAAGTCGGCAGACCCATCACTTTGATCACGAGAGGCGAGCCTTCCGCCGAAGTCGCCAAGCTTATTGAATACATCAATGGTGAAGGACGCCAGTACACGTCCCGATAGGTAAGCAGCCATCAGCCCGGTGGCCCGCCCCGCAGTTTTCGATCCATGAATGGGCGGACCACCGAAGTTGGGACCCGAGAAAGGATCGTCGAGTGCGTATTCGGAAATCGAGAAAGATCGGCTTTCGCATCATGGTTCCCACGGTTCTGCTCACCGTTGTGCTCCTGGGAGCCACCGGCGTTATGATGGTGATGGATTACAAGAAGACGATTTCGACCATGATCGACCATCGCGCCCAGTCCCTTGCCAATCTCATGCAAAAAATCAGCGCGCCCTACCTTGACAACTATGACTACCCCTCCCTGGACGGCTTTGTGCAGCAGGCCACAGAGGATCCCGATGTCAGCTTCCTGGTCTTTTATGACCACAAGGGAAAAGTTGTCACCAAGAAGAGCGAAGAACCCAAGGACATTTCCAACCTCACCCTTTACGAGCGGGAGATCAAAGATGCCGGCGGCAAAGATCTTGGCCGTCTGAAGCTGGGCTATAGCCGCGAGAGCCTCAACCGCAACGTCAAGCGGAGCTCTTTGACCGTGATGGGCTGCATCGTGGGGGCCGCAGTCCTGCTGGTTCTCGGCCTGGTCTTCATCGTTCGATCCATCTCCCGTCCGCTCCAGCGGGTCATTCAGGTTCTGACCAACGTCTCGGACCAGCTCACCGGTGCCTCCTCCGAGATGGCCTCCTCCAGCCAGGAAGTGGCTGACGGAGCGTCCCAGCAGGCGGCGGCCATCGAGGAAACATCCTCTTCCCTGGAAGAGATGTCCTCCATGACCCGCATGAATGCACAGAACGCCCAGGAAGCCGAAACGCTCATGACGGACATGGAGCGGGCCATGGCCAATGCCGAGGAGTCCATGGGCGCCCTGGGCGACTCCATGGATGAAATCTCTCGAGCCAGCGACGAGACCTCGAAGATCATCAAAACGATCGACGAGATCGCCTTCCAGACCAATCTCCTGGCCCTCAATGCGGCGGTGGAGGCGGCCCGGGCCGGTGAGGCGGGGGCTGGATTCGCCGTGGTTTCGGACGAGGTGAGAAACCTCGCCATCCGTGCTGCAGAAGCAGCCAAAAGCACCGCGGATCTGATCGAAACGACCATCAAGAAGGTGAAGCAGGGCGGCTCCATCGTCGGCAAGGCCAAAGATGCTTTTCTGGATGCAAACCAGCGTTCCTCGAGGGTGGGAGGTCTCGTCAAGGAGATCGCCGGCGCCACGGGAGAACAGGCCTCCGGTATTGAGCAGGTGAACCGGGCGCTGACCGAGGTGGACGGCATCACACAGCGCAACGCTGCCAGCGCTGAGCAATCAGCGGCGGCCTCGGAAACCATGAATTCCCAGGCCCAAGAGATGAGACGAAGCCTGGAGGAACTCATCGGGCTGGTCGGGACGCCGAAAGAAGGCGACGGATCCTCTGAAAGGTCATGGCTGCAGCGGCTTCGCAAGACGCAAAAACCTTCCGAGGAGGCGCCCTTCCCCGAAGCCGAAAATGAGGACTGGCGGGATGATTCCCGGACGCAGACCTTGGGGTCAGCAGCTCGCTCCAATGGCTCTCATCATGCCGGGCACCCCCCCCGCCGACTGCCCCAGCCCCGGGAGCAGATCAAGGAAATCCGAAACGGTTATGCCAGGCCGTAGGACTGAATAACCTCGTGATCACCGCAGAGGCGCAGAGATTGCCTGAACACCGTTCCTCATGGGCTTTCTCAGCGACCTCTTCGCCTCTTCGGTGAATATCCAAACCACCCCTACCTCCCCCGGCAGATTCCCGCGCACGGCAAAAAAGCACCGACCTCCGTCACGCAATCGTCACACAAATGCCTTCTGTCTGTAACCAAACCCTGAGATGCTTGACCCTCCAGGATAGCTCTTACCTAAATGTTCTCAATTCATTGAATTTCCACTACAAAGGAGTGAGCCATGCGCCCGGCGGGCAGACTGTTCGGACTCTTGACGATGGTCCTCGTTCTTCTTCCCCTTACAACCTTGACTCGGATGGTGAATGCCGAGGAGCTGATCGTTTACACGGCTCTGGAGGATGACGAGTACCCGGGCTATCTGGAGCTTTTCAAGAAGGCTCACCCTGACATCACGGTGAAGGTGGTGCGTGACTCCACCGGCATCGTCACAGCCAAGCTTCTGGCTGAAAAGGACAACCCGCAGGCGGATGTGGTCTGGGGTCTGGCGGCCACAAGTCTTCTGGTGTGCGATCAGGCGGGGATGCTGGCACCCTTCGCCCCCAAGGACCTGGCAAAGGTGAATCCAACATTGCGGGACGCCGCCAATCCTCCCCACTGGGTAGGAATCAAAGCCTGGGAGACCGGGTTCTGCGTGAATACAGAGGAGGCCAAGGCACAGAATCTGCCCATCCCGACCTCCCTCGCCGACCTGACCAAGCCCGTCTACCGTGGGAAGATCGTCATGCCCAATCCCGCGTCCTCAGGGACGGGATTTCTGACGGTATCCGCCATTTTGCAGACCATGGGAGAGAAGAAGGGCTGGGAGCTCCTGGATCAACTGCATCAGAACATCGCCCAGTATACCCACTCCGGATCGAAGCCCTGCAAGATGGCTGGAGCGGGTGAATTCCCCATCGGGATTTCCTTCGGATACCGCGGCATCATCCAGAAGAAGAAGGGCGAGCCCGTGGAAACCGTGTTTCCCAAGGAGGGATCCGGATGGGATGTGGAAGCCAACGCGCTCATCAAGAAAGCTTCCACCAAAAAGTCTGCCGAGGCTTTTCTGGATTGGGCCCTGGGCCCCGAAGTCATGAAGGCCTACGCCAAGGTTTACCCGGTGACAGCTTACCCGACGGGTGAACCGATCCCCGAGGGCTACCCCGCGGACCCGTTCAAGCAGCTCATCAAGAACGATCTGAGCTGGGCCGCCAAGAACCGCGAGGCGATTCTGGCCGAATGGTCCAAGCGCTACGACAGCAAGACGGAAGCGAAGAAATAGCCCCCGGCGCGGCTTTCGGGCTTCGAGTCTCGGGTTACGGGTTTGGACCCGGCATTGCGGCCGGGTCCTTTTCAAGGATGAGAGGACTTCGACGGGAATGACGGATATGATGGAATCTACCTCTTCTCATGCCCCGGAGACATACCTCCGGGTCCATAACCTTTCGAAGCGATTCGGTCGCTTCAAGGCCCTGGATGGAGTCTCTTTTACCCTGAACCGGGGCGAGTTTCTTTGTATTCTCGGGCCCAGCGGCTGTGGGAAGACCACGTTGCTCCGAGCGGTTGCCGGGCTGGACCGGCCCGATGGGGGCGAGGTCTTTCTGGATGGAGGTGACGTTTCGCATCTCCCGGTGTCCAGAAGGAACGTGGGGATCGTCTTCCAGTCCTATGCCCTTTTTCCGAATCTGACCGCGGCTCAGAACATCTCCTATGGCCTTCAAACCAGGGGTTACGGAAAAGCCCGGGTGAAGGACCGCGTTGATGAGCTGTTGGCCCTGGTGGGTCTTGAGGGGCAGGATCGCAAGTTCCCCACGCAGCTCTCGGGAGGACAGCAGCAGAGGGTCGCCCTGGCCCGAGCCATCGCGCCCTCCCCTGCGGTGCTCCTCCTGGATGAGCCGCTTTCTGCCCTGGACGCCCAGGTCAGGGCCAGACTGCGCATGGAGGTCCGGTCGCTCCAGCAGCGGCTGGAGCTGACTACCCTCATGGTC
>CAZEOY010000015.1:0-15162 GCA_964513835.1 uncultured Syntrophobacteraceae bacterium | reverse complement strand
CGATTACATTAAGCACTGGGGCGAATTCCGGTTCTATTCCGACGCGCTGGAAGCACTGCGCCGTTTTCGTCGGCTGCGTCTCTCGGTGGTGATCATCAGCAATCAGTCCGGCCTCAATCGTGGCCTCATTCGATGGTCCGATTTCTGGTTCATGCATCAGCAGATGGTGCGGTTCATTCGCGAAGCAGGAGGAGATCTGCTGGCTGCTTTCTACTGCCCTCACCGGCCCGATGAATCCTGTGGATGCAGAAAACCCTCGCCATCTCTTCTGCTGTCAGCATCACAGCTCTTTCAGGTCCTGCCGGAGTCCACCGTCTTCGTCGGGGACCGAATCACGGACATTCAGGCGGCCGTTGCCGCAGGATCAAAACCGGTCCTTCTGGAGCGCAGTCCATTGGGCGAGCCGGCGTGGTCCGACTTCGGAATCCCCGACCCGCCAAAGCGGATCAAGAGCCTCCAGGAGGTCGAATCGCTCTTTGTCGGGTCGTTCTCCATGGTGTAGGATGGATCCCGCAACCGAGGGACCTCCCCAAGGATAGATTGTTCCCGGAGGAGTATTCCGTTTTTTCAGCCGTGCTTCATTCAGACGCGGGCAAGACCGAACCAGAAAAGCCAAGGAGAAGCCCATGACCGTGTGCCGGAGCTCTTCGACTCAACCCAAGGTTCCTGTAGAAGATCACGGGATACTCAACTATACGCGGGTGCTTTACAACCCGCCTACCCCCGAGCTCTACGAGCAGGCCATTCGAAGGCAGGAGGCTCTTTTGGCGCATCTCGGCCCATTGGTGGTGCGAACAGGCCACTTCACCGGAAGGGCCCCCAATGACAAGTTTGTCGTGAGGGAGCCTTCGAGCGAAAATTTCATTTGGTGGGGTGAGGTGAATCGACCGTTCGATGCCCAGGACTTCGATCGCATCCACCATCGGATGCTGGCCTATCTGCAGGGCAAGGAGATCTACGTTCAGGACTGCCACGTCGGAGCGGACCCCGAATACCGGCTGAACATTCGGATCATCACCGAACGGGCATGGCAAAGCCTTTTTGCCAGAAACATGTTCATTCGGATTCTGGATCCCAAGGTCCTGGCAGAATTTGAACCGCGATACGTCGTGATCGCGGCTCCCCATTTCAGCGCGTCGCGCGAGCTCGACCACACTAATTCCGAGGCGTTCATTCTGATCCATTATGGCAAGAGGCTGGTTCTCATCGGCGGTACGGGCTACGGTGGAGAGATCAAGAAGTCCATCTTCACGGTCATGAACTATCGGTTGCCCCAAAGACGCGTTCTGTCCATGCACTGCTCCGCCAACATCGGGAAGAACGGCGCCTCGGCCGTCTTCTTCGGGCTCTCAGGAACCGGGAAAACCTCCCTTTCGGCCGACCCGACCCGAACGCTCATCGGCGACGATGAGCACGGGTGGAGCGACAACGGGGTCTTCAACTTCGAGGGAGGCTGTTACGCCAAGGTCATCCGATTGTCCCGCGAAGCGGAGCCGCAGATCTACGAGTGCACCCGACGCTTCGGGACGGTGCTGGAAAACGTGGCCATTGATGCCCAAAGCCGCCGTATCGACCTGGACGACGCCTCCATGACGGAAAACACCCGGGCGGCCTACCCCATTTCCCACATCGAAAACGCATCACGGGAGGGTTTGGCGCCGCACCCGAAGGACATCATCATGCTGACCTGCGATGCATTCGGCGTCCTGCCCCCCATCTCCAGGCTGACCACCGAGCAGGCCATGTATCACTTCCTTTCGGGTTACACTGCAAAGGTCGCCGGCACGGAAGCGGGTATCGTGGAGCCCCAGGCCACCTTCAGCACCTGTTTCGGCGCGCCTTTCATGGCCCTTCCGCCAACGGTCTATGCGGAGCTTCTGGGGGAGCGCATCAACCGGCACCGCAGCGTCTGCTGGCTCATCAACACGGGATGGACGGGAGGGGGGTACGGTACGGGGCGTCGCATCCGGATCGAGTACACCCGTAAGATGGTGGCTGCGGCTCTGGAAGGCGGGCTGGAGAAGGGAGAATTCGTGCAGGAGCCCTATTTCGGACTGATGATCCCCAGGAGTGTCCCCGGAGTGCCGCCGGAGCTGCTCGATCCCGTCAACACCTGGTCGGACCGGGATGGTTACCGTCTGAAGGCTGAGGAATTGCGCGACCGTTTCCGCAAGAACTTCAGCAAATTCGAATCCAACATCGATCCGGCACTCCGCGGCATCATGTAGACTGCGGAGCCGAAGCTCAAGGAGGCCGAATGTTTTTTCCTCCTTTCCTTTATTTCTTCTTGTTCCTGTTTGCGTTCCTCCTGTTTTTCGTCTTCGGGCTGATCCAGTTCGGGATCTTCACCTGGGCATTCAGCAAGCTGGGGATCCCGCCCGAATATCTCTTCTCGTTGCTGTTTCTTTGCATCGTGGGGAGCATGATCAACATCCCCATTCGACGAATCCGCATCGAGTCCGAACCCGAAGAGTGGGAGGTGGTGTCGTTTTTCGGCGTCCGTTTCCGCCCGCCCCGGCGCTCCCATGCCCATGAGATGGTCTTGGCGGTGAACGTCGGGGGGGCCGTCATCCCGACGTGTCTCTCGCTTTACCTGCTGACCCACGCCCAGAACCCGATTCGGATGCTCCTGGCCCTCGGCGTAGTAACCTTTGTGGTCTACCGCATGGCCCGCCCCATTCCCGGAATGGGCATCGCCACTCCCATGTTCATCCCCCCCATCGCGGCGGCCCTGGCCGGGATGATCTTCAATTACGAATGGGCCTCCTCGACGGCCTACGTAGCGGGAACCCTGGGTACCCTCATCGGTGCCGACATCCTGCACCTGGACAAGTTGAAGGAGCTGCGCGCTCCAGTGGCCTCCATCGGGGGTGCCGGTACCTTCGACGGCATCTTCCTCACGGGCGTGCTGGCGGTGCTTCTGGCTTAGGGCCGCACCACAGCATAACATGCTCGTTTCTGCTCATTTCCGGACCCCGACGTCTGCCACGGATTCTGATTCCGGGCTCGCCGGGATGACCTCGTTGCGGCCCTCCCCGAACATCGCTCCCGCCTTCAAACAATGATCAGTTTCCATCATTGACTAAGTAGTTTGCGGGATATTATTTTTACGATAATAAAACAGCACCATCAGAGAGCCGGTTCATGCTCGCTCGTCTTTCTCACCTCACGGCTCCCCGAGTATGCCCTACAGCGGGGGGATTCGCACAGGGAGATCCCCTCGTTCTCGCTCTGGTTGTTGCACGGCCCCGGCAGATGGAAAACATGGCCGAGGAGAGGTTCTGCCACCCCGAGGCTTGAAGGGCAGTCGTCTCCTGTTTTGGCCGGGCATGCCGGCGAGAGGCTTTCGAGACAAGGAGTTGGCATGGCGTTTGACGGCCCCGACTCAGCCAGCAGCACAGCAGGAGCCATCCCCCGGGAGCGGGTGCAGCTTTCGGTTCTCGGCGCATCCCTCTTCTTCGGCCTCGTGGTGTGGGTGCTCGATGCGCTCTTCGATGCCAAATATTTCTACGCAGGACACTCATTTGCTGATCTGCTGTTGTTCAAGATCCCCCCGCACGAGCTCTGTGTTCGATCGTTCATGCTGCTCGCCTTCATTGCATTCGGCTCGATGATTTCCAGGGTCGTCGCCAGGCGCAGACTCGCAGAGGCTGAGCTCCAGAAAGCCCGCGATCTCCTCGAAATCCGCGTCACTGAGCGGACCGACGAGCTTCGGCGTCATACCGAGAGGCTGAAGATCCTGCAGCGGATTGCCCGCGCATCGCTTCAACTGGACACGCCCGAGGAAATCGCAAGGCAGTCACTGGTGGAGCTGAGCCGGCTTCTCCCCTTTCAGAGGGGCGCCGTGCATCGCTTCGACCTGGACACCGGCGAATCCGAGCTTGTGGCGGTCCTCGCCGGCGGGAGCACCTCACTTGGGGCGGGCAGCCGGATTCCCCTGAGTGAGCACCGGAAGATCTTCGAGGTCCTGCAGCAGGGCGAGCATTTCCTCATCGAGGACACTTTGGAAGTCTCAGAGAAGTGGCCCATTGCCCGCATCCTGGCCGGCGAAGGAATCCGGTGCATTCTCGCCCATCCTCTCTCTTTTCGCAGCGCCCTCATCGGAGCTCTCTGCATTTCGTGGAAAGAGCCCGGTGCATGTAGGGATGTGCACGTCGACATCGCCCGCGAGGTCTCGGACACGCTGGCGCTGGCCTTTCAGAACGCCCGACTGATCCACTCCGTCGAGGAGCAGTTTGCCCGCCTCCGCACCCTCAACACGCGCCTGGCCGAAGCGGAGGAATGCGAAAGACGCCGGCTGGCTCGGGAGCTGCACGACCGTGTCGGACCGAACCTGAGTGCATTAACGGTGAACATGGGCATCCTCCGCAGGATCACGAATCAGAGTCCGACACTTGACGCGATGGATCGGATCGACGATTCCCTGGCTGTCGTCGATGACACGATGAACTGCATCCGGGACGTGATGGCGGATCTGCGTCCGCCGGGGCTGGACGACTTCGGCCTGCCCGGGGCTCTGCGTATCCTTGCCGGGCGATTCTCGAGACGGACGGGCATTCAAACCATGTTGGACAACTCCGGGTTCTCATCGCAGCTTCCGCCACCCGTGGAGATCGCCTGCTTCCGAATCGTGCAGGAGGCGCTGACAAACGTCACCCGACATGCCCAGGCCCGCAGGGTATGGCTGAACCTGCAGGAGCTGGAGGGGACGACCCGGCTTGTCATTGCCGATGACGGCGTGGGCTTTTCCCCGACCGACTTCCGTTCGCCGGGAGGACAGAAACCTGGATGGGGGCTGATCGGCATGCGTGAGCGTGCCGAGGCCGTCGGAGGGACATTCCTCGTGGATTCCTCCCCCGGCAAGGGAACACGGGTTGTGGTCGAGATTGAGGAGAGACAGGATGAGCATTCGTGTGTTTCTTGCCGATGATCATACCGTATTGCGCGACGGCCTCCGGCTGCTCCTGGAGACCTCCCCGGAAATCTCGGTCGTAGGCTCATCGAGTCACGGCTTTGAAACAGTCGATGAAGTTCTGCGGCTGCAGCCCGATGTGGTCGTCATGGATATCGGCATGCCCGGCTTGAACGGGATCGAGGCCACGCGGATCATACGCCGGAAGCTTCCCGGGACCGAAGTGGTGATCCTGTCCGTTCACGCCACTACCCAGCATGTCTTCAACGCCCTGCAGGCCGGCGCCAACGGCTACGTGCTCAAGGAATCCGCCGGGACAGAGGTGGTGAAAGCCGTGGAGACGGTTCACAAGGGGCGGCGGGTCTATTTCTGCGGGAAGATCTCGACCCAGATTGTTCGCGATTTTCTCCTGCAGGGAGGGCAATTCAAGGAGCAGAGCCCCATGGATTCGCTAAGCAGGCGGGAAAGGCAGATCCTGCAACTGGTGGTGGAAGGCAAGTCCAGCAGCGAAATCGCCGGCATCATTCACATCTCTGGCAAGACCGTGGAAACCTACCGTTACCGGTTGATGCGAAAACTCGGAATCGAAAACGTCCCTTCCCTGGTGAAGTTCGCCATCCTCCACGGCCTCATCCCGCTGGAGTGACGGTCCGCATGTGTTGAACCGTAGCAGGCCCGCCGGACATTTCGGACGGCTTCCCAACCTATGCTTTTCTCTGTCTTCTCCATATCCAGCGATACACCCCTCCGTCATGGCAACATGAAGGCGTGAAACTTGCGGCAGCCTTTATGGCCGTGAGCAATTCTTCAACCGGTTGCTGGCTCCCAAGCTCCAGCTTGGAAGCCAGCTGATCTGGGCAACCATTTATGCCCGCCAGTACCAGCCATCCCTCCGGTGTTCTTTGCATCATCAAGACGGAACCGGTTCCCGGCGGCTCTGAGACCTCTCCTTTCAAGACTGTCAGCCATCATCTGTCTCATCTCTGTGCTGCCATAGTGAGCTGTGACTACCCTGTTTTCAGGTTTTCCCCACAAGACTTTGCCGACTCTCCCGACTCGCTTCAACGCAATGCCGGCTTTAGACTGATATCACATTGCGATACGGGTTATCCGCGGGAACAGTCCGGGGCTTCATGCCCGGCACGACCGGGGGGGCGTTCAGCTGGCGACTGACAGCTACCCGTAGATTCGAAATCCAACCGCAGCATCCGTGGCAATGAGCGAGGAGCACATGGAGAAATCTCGAGACGGACGAGAGACAGGGAACGTGAGCATCGTGAGCGCCGACGAATACATATGCGCCCGGGGAAGAACACTGGTGGCTTCATGGGGATTTCGGCCGGTGGTGCTCAGCCCGGGATCGTTGCGGTCGGAATGGCTTGTGGCAGGGGATGCTGACGTCTACCTCCTGGACTACGCCCTCATTTTCTCCGACGTTCTCGGCCGCATTCAGAAGCTCATCAGGCATCATCCCGATTCCAGGGTTATCGTCATCGGCAGCGCAGATGGGGAATCCACCGTCACTGCGCTGAGGTCCGGCGCATTCGCATGCCTGGAAGAGCCCCTGGATCCCGATATCCTTCGGCATGCAATCCACCGGGCCGTGGAGTCCGTCCGGAAGGATGGAGAGCTCAGGCATCTCGCTGCCGAATTGCAGCAGAAGCAGGCGGACGCGGAATCGCTGCAGCAGGAGATGGAATACATCCGCAAGCGGCTGATGGAGAGCAGAGAAGCCTTCACTGCGTTGATCCGCAGCATGGACTCCGAACGGGAGCAGCTCAAGCAGCGGATTGCGAAGAAGATCAACTCTACCGTCCTCCCAGTCGTGAGCCGCTTGATGAAAGAGCACGACTTGGCAAGATATTCCCTGGAGCTCGATATTCTGGTCGGACATATTCGAAATCTGGTCAACGACAGTTCCAGCAAAGCGAACCTGGCGACAAAGCTTTCCCCAACGGAGCTCACAGTGGCCTCGCTGATTAGAAACGGCATGAGAACCAATGACATTGCCACACAGCTCTTCGGCGCACCCTGCACCATCAGGAAACATCGCAAGAACATCCGCAGAAAGCTCAGACTCAGCAGCTCGAGCCACAGTCTGCGGCATTATCTGGTAGGTATGCCCACGGCAGCTTCCCGGCCCGGAAAGAATGAAGCGGGAGCAGCCGCCGTAAGTGTGGACGGGCCGTTTGTGTCGCTTGATAGCCCGCAAGATCGGCTGGAGGCATGGACAGGCATCGGCGCGATGGGACGGGCCCTTGGATGGTCGAGCCATCGTTGAGCATTCATGACTTTCGAATGGGGATAAAACCCTGCACGCCTAATTCGGGGACCATTTGCGAGGCAGGTATGAGCGCATTGAGGAGCACGGACGCTTGAGGTGAGAGCGTCCTCAGGCTCACAACATCGAGGTGGGGGATCAGATCCAAGAGAATGCGAAGCATCAGGCTTGGCCAACTGGTTCCGCACACTTTTTTTTGAATGTTTCTGCAGCAGATTGCACTATCCGCCTGCGTCATAGGGACGCATGTGAGATTCACTGCCGGCATGAGACTAGGGAGACGGATATGGCGAAAGCGATCTTGACTTCCGGAAGACAGAACAAGAGTGTCCTGAAATGTCCGACAGCTGCGCTCTGAGCTCTTCTGTGGGGCTTCTACGGAGATCAAGAACCTTCGCCGAACAACGGTGGACACTCTGGAAACCAGGACGGGAATCGCGACAGCAACACGGCATATAGACTTGCCTCGAGAGGAGAGAGAGATGAGATCACCAGCGGTAAGTAGAATCATTGTGGCAGTGCTATTTGCGATGGGTTTTATAACCCCATCTGCGATAGCTACAGAAGCTTCCGCAGCTGAGCAGGTAACGGTCATCATTCCTGCCTTAAAGGACAATACGCTGTATGAAGAACTGGGCGCCAACGGGGAATACTTGAGTAACGGTTCAGGATCATTCTTCTTCGTTGGTAGAACACAGGATAGGACTACCGCTCCGATCAGCCCTCCGGAGCTTAGACGCGCTGTGATCGCTTTCGACATAGCCGAGTACGTCCCCACCGGTTCAAAGATTGAAAGTGTCAGACTCACCCTCTTTATGTCAAGGACCCGGGTAGGTGCCACAGAGGTCAAAATCCACAAACTGCTCAAAGACTGGGGGGAGGGGGCTTCCAATGCAGAAACGCGACCCAATGAGGGAGCAGGCGCACCGGCAGATTTAGGTGACGCAACCTGGGTGCATACTTTCTATGACGCTGACTTCTGGGTTAAGCCCGGTGGGCATTTTGTGCCGAGCGCCAGTGCGACTACCTCAGTCGTAGGCCAGAACGCTTCTTACTCATGGGAATCGCAAAGGATGGTCAACGACGTACAGTCATGGTTGAATGCTTCCGTCCAGAATTTTGGTTGGATCTTGATCGCAGATGAGGTGAACAGGAGTGCAAAGCGATTCAACTCGAGGGAGAACGGGATTAATCCCCCTACGCTGACAGTGACTTACACGAGGCACCGTCCGTAGGCTGCAAAGTTGCTGCACCCTCAGTATCCTTCACTACTTCTCTTGGTTCATCTGGTTCCCAAGCACCGGCTTGGGAACCAGTTTCGAGAAGCCCCGGCTTCCCATTCCCCCTCACCAAGCCGTGAACACCTCTATCAAACCCACCTGCCCAGCGTAGTTTCGGGCACTCGAATAGCGCCAATGCTCAGGCGAATCCACATAACCGCGCTTGACCGGGTTCTGATGGATGTAATCCAGCTTCTGTCTCAGCACGGTAGCACGGTAGGTTGGGGTAAGCGAAGCGAACCCCAACATTTTGATTAGGGCGCATAAGGGTTGTGACGTATGCGCTAACACATCTTGGAGGAGGTGTGAGAAACTTGCCCGCGTCTGGATAACCAAAGGGCCGGATAGCGAAGCGAACCCCGACATTTTGCGGTAGGTGGCCATCCCATGCGGTACCGACGCGCCGACATACCAGGGGGAACCTACTTCTTAACGGTGAATTTGGCTGAGCGAGATCGCACAGAGCTCGTCGATCATGTGAGCTCCCTTCGCTCGGCAATGCGGGAGGTGATGACGCGGCATCCTTTTTCCATCACAGCCATCGTGATTCTTTCGGATCACCTGCATTCCCTGTGGACCTTGCCGGTGGGAGACAGCGGCTACCCCGTGCGGTTGGCTTTGATCAAGGCGGGATTCTCCCGCCGGATTCCTCGTGGCGAGCGCTGCAATCAGAGCCGTGTGTCCAAAGGGGAGCGAGGGATTTGGCAAAGACGCTATTGGGAGCACCTGATTCGAGACGAGGAGGATTACAGGCGACATGTGGATTACATCCACTACAATCCGGAGAAACACGGGTATGTGAGTCGGGCTTCGGATTGGTCGTATTCGAGCATTCACCGCTACATTGCCGCAGGAACGCTGGATCGCAACTGGGGTGGAGGTGCACAAGGTGACGATCGCCATCTGTTTGGTGAGAGATGAGGCGTGGGTGTTGGGGTTCGCTATCGCTCACCCCAACCTACCATGCTACCGTGCTACCGTGCCACCGTGGTACCGTGCTTGGGAATCAGCTGATCATCCTCAACCGGTGCAGCTATACAGGAGAACCGGCGACGCGGCTCACTTCCGAGGGCCGTCTTTCTGAGCGAGCTCATTAAGGAATTCATGCAGGCAGTCCTCGGATCGCAGGCCATGGATGCGGGCCAGGTTGACCAGCCGGAAGAGGAGCTCGCCGAAACGCCCGGCCGCGGGTGACGCGCCGTCGAGCAGGTCCTGAGCCAGGTCTTGGGAGCTCTTGAGGAAATCCCTTGTCTGCGAATCCATGGAATTCCAGGCGTCGCCATCCTGTTGAGCAAGCCGTGACTGAATCCTATAGGCGCGGATGAGGGCCGGAAGCGATGCGGGAATGGAATCGGTGGCGTCGCCTTCACCGGGCTTCTTATCAGCAGCCTGTTTCTCGGCGGCCTTGATCTTTTCCCAGTTGTCGCGAACCTGCTGGGCCGACTCCACCGAGGTGTCGCCGAACACATGGGGATGCCTCCGGATCATCTTGGTGTTGATGAGCTCGCAGACATCCTCGAGGCGGAACCGTGACTCCTCCTCGTACAGGTGAATGAGGAAGAGGACCATGAAGAGGACATCGCCCAGCTCTTCCGCGGCCTCCTGCAGGTCCCCCGCCCGGACGGCCGCTGCCGCCTCGTGGGCCTCCTCGACCAGGTATGTCTGGACGCTGGCCGGAGTCTGCTTCCTGTCCCAGGGACAGCCCGGCTCACCGCGCAGTTGATCGATGATCTCCCATATCTTCCGAACTCCATCCCATCGAGTGCTCAGTTCTTCTCCCATCAAACGGGTTGACCCTCCTTCTTCACCGGAGCGCTCTGCTCCTTGCCCTTGGAGTCCTCATCGTGGTGGTATCGTTTGATCTCGGCACCCTTCTTCTCGAGCAGGGACCGGAGGTTTTCAGGGGCGACGCGCATCAGCCAATGGGCGGACTCGAGCGCGTAGGGCGCAAACAGCGAATCCTTCAGGAGTGAGCTCCGTGTCGAGAGCATCATCGTCAGAAAGGAAACGAGAACGACCGTGAACAGGAAGGCCTTCCCGGCTCCCAGAATCCCGCCCCAAGCTCGATCCCAGAACGCCAAGCCGCTTAGCTGCACGAGGCGGGACACCCAGAATCCGACAATGGCAATGCAGAGCCAGCTCAGAAAGAAGAGAATCCCGAAGCTCACCGCCTGCGCTGCGGGAAGCTGAGGGAAAGCCTGTGAAAGCTTCAGCGCCACCGCCTCGTAGTAATTTGAAGCAAGGACAAACCCGGCAAGAAGTCCGGCGATGCCGAAAACCTGCGAGACGGCTCCGCGCATCACGCCCCGAATGAGGCAGAAGACCGCGAAGACCACGATGATCCAGTCAAGGGTGTTCAGCGCCATGATCCATGACCTCGTTCAACGTTCCATTCGCTCCGGATAAAGACCTCAGGACTCAAGTTTCCAGTTCCAAGCTGCCCCCCCGGCCCCGGCCCGTTTCCTCGGTGGAAGTATCAGATCCTTGCCCATTGCTCCGGCGAAATGCAGTATATATGTTTTGCGGGTATTCGACAAAGACCAGAAGGTGAAGGAGGATGAGTGTGGCAAGAAGCGGTTTTTACGATCTGATCATTGTGGGCGGCGGGCCCGGGGGACTCAGTGCGGGCATCTACGCCAAGCGTGCAGCCCTGGATACGGTGCTCATCGAAAAAGGCATTCCTGGCGGCCAGATTGCTTTGACCAAAGGCGTTGAGAACTACCCCGGCTACACTGAAATCAGCGGATTCGATTTGTGTGAGAAGTTCCTCCAGCATGCCAGGTCCTACGACCTGGAGATCGTCCAGCAGGAGGTGGTGGCGGTCGATCCCGGCCTGCAGTATCATACCGTCCGACTCGCAGATGGAACGCTCCTCATGACCCATGCCGTGATTCTTGCCGCCGGCGGTAAGGCCAGGAAGCTCAATGTTCCGGGTGAAGACGACAATTTCGGCAGGGGTGTTTCCTATTGCGCGACGTGTGACGGGTTCTTCTTCCGAGATAAGACGGTCATGGTCGTCGGAGGCGGCGATACGGCCCTGGAGGATGCGCTCTATCTCTCCAAGATCACCCGCCATGTCTACCTGGCCCACCGGCGGGACGAGTTCCGTGGCAGTCGCATTCTTCAGCAGCGGGTGATGAGCGAGCCCAGGATTGAGGTCCTCTTCAACACGATCATTACGGAGATCAAGTCCGACGCCCAGGGAGTGGTCGGGGCGAAACTGAAAGACACCAAGACGGGCGAAGGAAGAGAAATCCCCCTGGATGGAGTCTTCATCTTTGTGGGCTTCTCTCCCAATAACCAGCTCGTGCCGGCCGGCATCAAGACCGACTCCAACGGGTATGTGGTCACTGACCAGAAATGCGAAACGAGCATCCCGGGCATTTTCGCCGTTGGCGACCTCAGGCAGAAGTACGCCAACCAGATCGTGATCGCCGCTGCGGACGGCTGCGTGGCGGCTCTGGCTTCGGCACACTATGTGGAAATGAAGAAGGCAAACGCCGAATGTCGCCTCGTCGCCGAATGAGCATCACGACCAGCCGGCAAAACGTTGAGAATACGGCACTTTCGTGCTGTGTGACGGCTGATCGGCACGTTGCGATGGTGCGTGGGAATTTCTGGAGATTCAAGGGGCGGCAGAAGAACAACAGGCAGACCTCGGCTGGTGCCCTGTGTGCAATAATCGTAACCTGCTCCGAGCAAATTTCGTAATCGGGGGAATCCTCTGGATTTGCCTGGGCCAGGCAGCGGGAATGAGAATATCAGTTTGATTCATGTTCAGCACCTGATGCTCAGTGCGCCTGAAAAAGCGCTCATGGATCGACCCCCTGCCCGCCGTCCCTCCCGACAACAATGACGGGGGCCGATACCGGGTGCGGTCAGCTCCTTCCAGTGCTCAGCTGGCGTTCAGAATGAATACGGAATAACCCCCACCTGAAAGCTTTCCCACTAATCCTGATGACCATCCGGATGGTTCAAACAGTCGAACTAAACGGCTCTTGGAGACTATCTCAAAACCCTCCGATACCGTCACCCCGGCGAAAGCCGGGGTCCAGTGAACCGCATAGAACCTGGATTCCGGCTTTCGTCTGAATGACGATCGATGGCAGTCTTGTGGTTTCGAGATAGTCACTTAATATGACACCGACGATTTGGAACCCCTCTCCCCCGTTTCGGGGGAGAGGGAACAACTTCAAACCTGCGTACTGGCAGAAAGTCTCGTTCTCGTATTGTCTGGCTGTCTCAAGCAACGGCAGGCCGCACGGTCAACCTCACCCTCCCGTATAGCCTTACCGAATTAGACTCTCCGTTCTTCCAGTCCTGAACGCCAAAGTGGCATGCAAATCGCTTATGGGCCTGAGTGGAGATCACAAGACACCCTCGGGAGTCGATTTGAAATGAGAGAGCTCAACAAGGAAGTTCAAGGAGAGACCATGAAGCCATACAAACGCATCACCGGACTGGCAGTGGTAATCCTGATGACCGTGATGGCCACCTTTCCATCCGGCTCAGGAGCTGCCCCGCAGAAGGAAGGACCCGTGGTCGTGGGGCGTGTCTCCCACATTGAAGGGGAACTCCTGAGGTATGTCTACGAGGAAAAGGACTGGGTGCCCATCCTCCAGGATGTGCCCTTCGGCGTTGAAGACACCCTTTACTCCGACCAGGATGCCAAAGCGGAGATGATTTTTCCCAACGGCACCTGGATCCGGATCGGCGGCAACACCCAGATCCAGGCCATCACTCTGGACGATGACGTCACGGAAATCGATGTAGCTTCAGGGATTGCACGCTTCTACAATCGCGGAAGCCAGGGCGTCATCCAGGCGACCACTCCCTTCGGATATGTGCTGGCTCCGGCCGAGACCATGTTCGACCTCTATGTGGGGGACGAATCGGCGGAGATCATCGCACTGAAGGGAACCGTAGACTTCGTGCATGCCCGCAACGAATCCCGCTACGAAGTGCAGTCGGGCTCATCGTCCCTGGTGGTCGATGATCGAACGGTGGGAGCGGGACAGGGGCTCGTGGACGCCGGTTTCGATGACTGGAACGCACAGCGCGACAGCCTGTGGGCCAAGAGGTTGGAAATCAAAGGGGATTCCACCCGTTACTTGCCACCTCAGCTTTATGACCACGCCCATGAGCTCGAGGAAAACGGGCGCTGGGAGCGCGTCCAGTACGAAGGCGAATACCGGCAGCTCTGGCGACCCACCAGGGTCGGTCCCGAGTGGGCGCCTTACACCAACGGAAGATGGACCACCTATTACGGGGATCAGTGCTGGGTGCCATATGAGCCCTTCGGCTATACCACCCATCACTACGGCAACTGGGTCTTCATCGACAGCTGCCGATGCTGGTACTGGGCTCCGCCAGTGCTGACCCCCATTGTTGCGGCCCGTCCCTGGACCGTCGGATACGGCTGGTACCCGGGCCGTGTATCCTGGATATACGGTGCCGACAATGTGGGATGGGTGCCGCTGGCTCCCTACGAACCGTACTATGCGACTCGCTACTGGGGCCCGAGCTCCGTGGTCGTCGCCACCCTGAACCTCGCCACTGCCGTGGTGAACCTGGCCACTCTCCACAACCTGGATCACGCCTATTTCGTGAGACGTCACGACTTCTGGGGAGTCGACAACTACCACCGATACGGCGTGCGAAACATCAACAGGACCACCATCATCAACAACTACTACGGATCGCCTGTCGTGGACAGGAGGGTGATCCGGGACTTTGACTCGAGGCGGGATCGTTTCAACTTTGTCAACCGGGAGGTGAACTTCAAACCTCACCGGACCGTGGTGGAGAGGATCGACCGAAACCAGCGCCTGGCGGCTCGCCAGGAGAGACTCGAGGCACAGGCGCTCTTGAGAAATACCCGGAATGTGCGCCAGGGAAGCCTGGACCGGAGCGTGAAGGTCGAGCGTCCGCGGGTGACCAATCGAATGGTGTCGAGGGACAATGTCAACAAACCCGCTTCCGATGTCAGGTTTGAGCAGCGGGAACTGAAGAGGCAAGAACGCCAGCAAAGGGCCGTGGATCAGAGGGTCCTGCAACAGCAGCAGCGGCAAGATCGGCTTCAGCAACGCGAGGAACGACAGCAGCAACAGCGTGATGACCGTCTACAGCGCCGTGAGGACCAGCAGCAGCAGCGGGAACTGCGACAGCAGGAGCTGCAGGAAAAGCGCGAGGGGAGGGAGCGTGTCAGGCCTGAAAGACCCAGCCGCGAGGACATGGATCAGCGGCGCCAGCAGCGTGAGGAGCAGCAGCAGCTGAGGCAGCAGGAGAGGCAGCAGCAGATCGAGGAGCGCAGGCAGCCGCGCGAGGATAGGCAACAGACCCGACCCGAACGTCCCGATGCCGAGCAGCGACAGCAGCAAATGCAGGAGAGACAGCAGCGACAGCAGCAGGAGCGGGAGAAGCAACAGCAGTTGCAAAGGCAGCAGCAACAGGAACGCCAACAGCAGCAATTGCAGCGGCAGCAGCAAATGCAGGAGCGACAGCAGCAACAGCAGCAGGAGCGGGAGAAGCAACAGCAGTTACAGAGGCAGCAACAACAGCAGGAACGCCAACAGCAGCAGTTGCAGCGGCAGCAGGAAATGCAGCAGCGACAGCAGCAACAGCAGTTGCAAAGGCAACAGCAGCAGGAGCGGGAGAAGCAACAGCAGTTACAGAGGCAGCAACAACAG
>CAZEOY010000014.1:0-15327 GCA_964513835.1 uncultured Syntrophobacteraceae bacterium | reverse complement strand
CATTCCTTCGGGTATGATGTATCGCAGAGGACGGATGGGCTCACCTGGATCAGGAAGTTCTTATGCCAACGGCGCTTGAGTTGTCCCGAGAAGGATGGCAGGGCTATCTGAAGCGAGCCGGACGCAAGCTTGAACATCACGTTCGGCCTACAGCCAATCAACAGGAGCGAGATCGTCTCCTCGCCTTGGTGCGCCAGGCCGCGCAAGTGCTCAAGACTCGCTTTGGGGTCAAGCGGGTGATCCTGTTGGGTTCGATGGTCAGGCCCGATCGGTTTACTCCGCAATCGGATGTCGTCGTTGTGATCGAGGGTTTGAGGGCAGATGCCTATGGGGAGGCGTGGCGAGTGGTCGAGGAGATTGTCCAGGATCGGCCAGTGGATCTCATTGACCTGGATGGAGCCAGTGAATCCATGCGCCGCTCGGTTGAACGGTACGGGATCGACCTGTGAAAGAGCGACCCCATGCGCTTGCCGACCGTATCCGTGGTACGGTTTTGGACCTGGACGGCGTAACGGATCGTGCCATGCGATCGTGGTCTCATGCACAAAAAGCGCTGCAGGATCGCGACGTTTATCTCGATTCGGTGACCTTCCACCCGCTGTCGCTCTGGCTCACAAAATCGTGGGGCACCGGACCCTCCAGACAGGCTTTCCATCCGTTCGACGCCCCCGGGATGCAGTGCCCCTGGGGGAAGAAGGGTCCCGGGAACCGAAACACCATTCTGTGTTGTGCCTGGAGGTCATCAGCCTGTCTCTGTGCCGAGGCCCTCCTCTCTTTCCTCAGTTCAGTGGCGCTGATTCCAGCGACTATCGATGACGCCCCTCTCGGTGCCGCAGCGAAACAGCATCGGAGCTCCGATGCCTTCGGAGAAAGGGTCGGGCCCTCACTCACTCAAGCCAGAGAAGAGCGAGATCCAGCTCGATTTCCGAAAACGGCTCGGTGCGCACCTTGGCCGATTGGGCGTAGACGCCGAGAACGATCCACCTGTCGGGTTGGAATCGGAAGACCTCCAGGGTCTGGAGGATTGGATCGATGAGCCAACCATGGGACACGAGGCGGTGAGCATACATGGGCATCTTCCGTTGTCGGATTCGAGTCGGCTCCATTCTATTGGTTTGGGCGAGGGGGTGGAGCAATGCTGTTTGACTCAAGCTCTTTGATTTGAACGAAAAGGGGTGCCATGGGCGAAGCGAAGCTTGCCCATGCATGCTCAGACAACCACGGGCAAGCTCCGCTTGGCCCGTGCCACCCGTTACGTCAACAGCATTGAATGGGTGGTCCGGGCAGGTGGATCAATCTTCTTGGGCCTGAAATCGGGCTGAGGGAGCCCACCCTGTTTCCAGACCCGGCAGCGTGGAAGAAGGAGCGTTCTTACTCTCATCGAGGAGACCAATTGGTTAGCCCTTCCGGTCGGTTGTTGACGGCACGTCCAACAAGGGCTTATAATGTAATTACATTTTTGTCGGGAGGATTCTCTCATGAAGACCCGTTTAATTCGTATTGGAAACTCTCGCGGCATCCGGCTACCCAAGCCACTCATCGTTCAAGCCGGGCTGACCGAAGAGGTAGAGCTGCACGTTAGAGATGGAGCCATAGTGATCGAGCGCGCCTCTACACCGAGGACTGGGTGGGCACAAGCCGCCAAAGAAACCCACGAACGAGGTGAGGATCAGTTATTGGACAGTCCGGTCCCTACCCAATTTGATGAAAAGGAATGGGAATGGTAGTGGCTGGAGATATTCGTAAAGGTGATGTTTTTCTAATCAGTCTCGATCCCACGCGTGGGGATGAGATCCAAAAGACCCGCCCCTGCGTCATCGTCTCACCCGATGAGCTCAATGCCCATCTACGAACATTCATCGTAGCCCCTCTTACAAACGGAGGGCATCCCTATCCCTTTCGTGTGGCGTGTAAGTTCCAAGGCCGCTCAGGCCACATAGTTCTTGACCAGATTCGAACTGTTGATCGTGAACGTTTAGTACGGCGACTTGGAAAGATCTCCTCATCTGCACTTGCACGTGCTTTGGCAATTTTACAAGAAATGTTCACACCATAGCAATGGGCTGACAACGCCATCCAGAGGGGCGCCGGACCATGCCTGGCATATACGGCGGTATCCTGTTGAATCTCGTTGCTGCGGAGAGACATCCGGTTCCTTCCCGAGTGGAGGTGACCACCTTCCTGCACGAGGTATCCGTCGTTGCCGCAAACAAGTATGCCTGCCTCAATTACAGGGAGTTGCGTCCCGATGGCGTGCCGGAGGGCCGAATGCACAGCGCAGAAGGTGGGGATTGCCATTGCGCTTGCCAAGAGGGCGAGGGCTTACTTGTCGGATGAGCCTAAATCTGGGTTGGACCCTCAGGCTGCCAATGAATTCTGCAGGCTCCTGAGGAAGGCGCGGGACGACGGCGCCGCTATCCTCATGACAACGCATGATTTCTTTCACGCAAAACAAACCGGCACGAGAATGGGGATCATGAAAAGAGGTGAGCTCATGACCACGCTCAAGAGCGAGGATATCAGCCACACGGACCTCGAAGAGCTGTATCTGCGGCACATGAAGGATTGAGACGCCGGCGCGTTGTGAGCGCCGGTCACAACGCGGCACGGGACGTTGACAAGCGAGGATGTGCACGGTCTCATGCTTGAATCCTATGGAAGCTGATCGCCTTTGTAGGGTTGTTCTTTACCGCGTCCGCCGTCCGAGCTTCGCAGGAGCATAGTGATATTCACGAATTTGCCTCTTGCGTTGAGAATTCGGATTACAGCTCCGAATTTTCCTGGTAGAATTCCACCATGGTTGATCGGCATCTCTATCTGCAACAATTGAATACGGCGGTCCGTCGGTCTCCCGTCACGGCTCTGCTCGGGCCGCGCCAGTGCGGAAAAACCACTCTGGCGCGTGTGTTTGCGCAGTCGCACGAGACCACCTATTTCGATCTCGAATCCTTTCCCGACCGGCAGCGGCTGGAAAACCCGGAGCTCGTCCTGGGAGACCTCCATGGGATTGCCGTCCTCGACGAAATCCAAGAGATGCCGCAGCTCTTCAGTGTCCTGCGGGTGCTTGTAGATCGACCGGATTGCAGGGTTCGCTTTCTGGTGCTCGGAAGCGCCTCGCCTCACATCGTCAAGGGGGCCTCGGAGACCCTCGCAGGAAGGATCGAGTTCGTCGAACTCTCCGGCTTCGATCTCCAGGAGACGAGGGCCGATCATGCCGACCAGTTGTGGCTGCGAGGCGGGTTTCCCCGCTCCTTCCTCGCTCCTACGGATGACGACAGCATGGCATGGCGAGAGGGCTTTGTGCGAACCTTTCTTGAACGCGACATTCCGCAGCTGGGCATCTCGATTCCGGCTGCGGCCATGCGCCGCTTCTGGACCATGTTGGCGCACTACCACGGGCAGACCTGGAACGCTTCGGAACTGGCGCGCTCCATGGGGCTGACCGATAAGACCGTCCGATCCTACCTGGATATTCTCACCGGAACCTTCATGGTTCGCCAACTCCAGCCCTGGTACGCAAACATTGGCAAGAGGCAGGTCAAGGCCCCCAAGGTATACCTCAGGGACTCGGGCCTGCTGCACACGTTGCTCGGCATCCCCGACCGGCACAGTCTCCTGGGGCATCCCCGGCTGGGAGCTTCCTGGGAGGGGTTCGCGCTCGAGCAGACCCTTCGCGTCCTTCGGCCCACGGGGGCCTATTTCTGGGCGGCCCACAGCGGTGCGGAGCTCGATCTCTTTATCCCTCACCGCGGACACCGCTTCGGAATCGACTTCAAATTCAGCGAGGCGCCAAAGGTGCCCAAATCGCTTCATGCTGCCATGGAGTCCCTTCGGCTCGATCATCTGTGGCTTGTCTATCCGGGTGTTCACGAATACCGAGTGCAGGAGCACATTACGGTCATTCCCCTGATGCATCTCGGTGAGCTGCCCACGCGGTGGGATCAGAAGGCAGCCCCTCCGCCGGAGTAGCCTGTCTCACGGGTTGTTTGATCTCCGATTTCCCTGGCCGACTCGACCCTTTCGAATGTGGAGAGCTTCTTCCATTTGGATTTCTCTTCAAACCAGCCTGGATCGGCAATCACGTTATACTCACGGGTTTCAACCCGTCCATGGCCTCCCTCAACCGTCGTGCAGGTCTCATGGAGTACTTCCTTGTGGTTCTCTTCCTTGTGCCATCCTCCCTGGCTTGGAATTCACCAAGGCAGTTTGGCGCACTTCGTCCACAATGTTCAGAGCCAAGACATGCGATTGCCCTGAGATCGAAGAAGAAGGTCGTGGCGGGGGAGCATTCCTTCGGGTATGATGTATCGCAGAGGACGGATGGGCTCACCTGGATCAGGAGGTTCTTATGCCAACGGCGCTTGAGTTGTCCCATGAAGGATGGCAGGGCTATCTGAAGCGAGCCGGACGCAAGCTCGAACATCACGTTCGGCCTGCAGCCAATCAACAGGAGCGAGATCGTCTCCTCGCTTTGGTGCGCCAGGCCGCGCAAGTGCTCAAGACCCGCTTCGGGGCCAAGCGTGTGATCCTGTTGGGTTCGATGGTCAGGCCCGATCGGTTCACTCCACAATCAGATGTCGACGTTGTGGTCGCGGGTTTGAGGGCAGATGCCTATTGGGAGACCTGGCGAGTGGTCGAGGAGATTGTCCAGGATCGGCCAGTGGATCTCATTGACCTGGATGGAGCCAGTGAATCCATGCGCCGCTCGGTTGAACGGTACGGGATCGACCTGTGAAAGAGCGACCCCATGCGCTTGCCGACCGTATCCGTGGTACGGTTTTGGACCTGGACGGCGTAACGGATCGTGCCATGCGATCGTGGTCTCATGCACAAAAAGCGCTGCAGGATCGCGACGTTTATCTCGATTCGGCGGCTCTAAATATTCATGGGTTCTATTCGGGTATGGAACGGATTTTCGAAATCGAGGAGATACGCTATGAACCTCGATCCGGAGAAGATGGCGGGACTCGTTTCCAGCCTTCCCGGGCTCCGGCAACAGCTGCGGGCTGAGCTCTCATCCTACGCCGATTTTGTTGACGATTTGGCAAGCTCTTTGAGGGAATAGAGGCATACGTTCGAGCCTTCTGTCCACAGGGACAAGGCCTGCCGCCAGTACACTTGGGCGTAAATGATCACCCGGATCAGCTGGTTCCCGAGCTGGAGCTTGGGAACCAGCAAAGGTTTCGCCGCGAGCCCGCCGCGTCCGCTCCGAATGCGGGGCAAAGGGGCGGGATGACATGGCTGAGCCTCTTTACAGCGACAGCTCCATGGTGCGCTGGAAGACCGGAAAGAATCCTCCTCGGTGCTCACAGGCTTGGCTGCAACTTTGGCGCTGTTTTGCGTTGACAGGCGCGGGCATTGTCGCTTTAATCCGAGAGCGATACCTTAGGTCGTGGAAATCGGTGGCAGGGAGCCACTGCTGGTCCCGTTCGGCGCCAAGGGTCCAGGTGAGGAGACCGCTTATTGCCGGGCGGTCAGCACACCCGGGGGACGGCGCCGCGTCTTCGAGGAGTGGATCACACTCTCGAGGGCGTATCCCTTTCCATACAATGAGCAACGAGAGCCGAGAAGGTCCTCATGGCGATGCAATCAGCCTGAGCCTTCTCGGCTTTTTTCGTTTTGGGGCATCCTCAGGGCTCACGGTCGGCAACTGGGACCATGTTTTGGAGAGCCGAAAAGATTGGCGCCTTTCGGAGTTTGATGCAGGGAAGACCGTGGGTGTTGCGCGGCCGAGCACGCGGGATGACGACAAGGAGAGTATGGGAGACAAGACCGGGCGGACAAGGGATTCTATCGTGTTTTGGGTTGCCGGATTGACCATCGTCTGGACGGCATCGGTCACCATGACTTCTTCTGGCTCATGGGAAGCATGGCGGGCGCACGCTGGGAGCACTTCGGTCTGCCAGCGGCCGTCCTCGGGGCGGGTGTGCTTTACCTGGCCTTTCAGGCATGGGCCCTCAACACCCTCGTCCTGGGCGATGAAACCGCCATCACCCTCGGGGTCGATCCCCACCGTTTGCGAAAACGACTCCTCACCCTTCCGACCCTGCTGACGGGGCTCATGGTGGCCTTGAGCGGCGGGATAGGCTTCGTGGGTTTGATGACCCCTCACGGAGTCCGTTTGCTCGTGGTGTCGGACCATGGCCGGGTGCTTCCCGTATTCCTCCTGGTGGGTGGGGTCTTCATGGTCTGGGTGGATGTGCTCGCCCGAACGGCCCTGCAGCCTGAAGAGATTCCCATCACCATAATCACCGCGTTTCTGGGTGCCCCGTTCTTCCTGTGGCTGATGCGAGAACGAGAGCAGTTCAATCATGGAGTGTGACCGATGAGGCTGGATGTGAAAGGAGTGTGCTGGAGCCCCGATGGGATCAAAAAGGTGCTGGACGATGTGGAGCTTCACGCTTCACCCGGTGAATTCGTCGGAATCATAGGACCGAACGGCAGCGGCAAATCGAGTCTCCTGCGCTGTATATACAGGGCGCTTCGGCCCGATGCGGGGACTGTCCTCTTGAACGGCAAGAACGTCTTGTCCATGAAGCCGCGCGAGGCTGCCGCAAAGATCGCGGTCGTGCTCCAGGAGACGGCCACGGAATTCGAGTTCAGTGTCCTCGAGATCGTCCTCATGGGGCGCCAGCCGCATCGATCTGCCATGGAGCGGTTCACTCCCGAGGACATGCTGATTGCGAAGACGGCCCTGGAGAAGGTCGGCATGATGGAGCTGCGCAGCCGCCCGTTCCTGACCCTCTCCGGAGGAGAGAAGCAGCGGTGCCTGGTGGCGCGGGCGCTTGCCCAGAAGACGCGGTTTCTCATCCTCGATGAGCCCACCAACCACCTGGATATCCGCTACGCCCTGGAGATCCTCGACCTGGTCAAACAGCTCAAGATCACGACCATTGCGGTCCTTCACGACCTCAACCTGGCTGCTTCGTACTGCGACCGGCTTTTCGTCATGCACCGGGGTCAGATCCGTGCCAGTGGAGCGCCCCGGGAGGTCTTGACGCCGAGACTTCTCCTGGATGTCTTCGAAGTGGGTGGAATCGTCGGGGAGCATCCCGTCACGGGCAAACCTTCCATCACTTTCTTTCCCATCAACAGAGTGTCTCCAAGGCAGAGATTCCATAGGCGAGGGCACTTCCACCATGAACGGAATGACCTGGAGAGCTCCGAGGCATAGCATGCCTTCCACCTTCAGACGCTGCATCACACTGTTCACGGCAGTCTGGGAGGCGGTCATCGAGCGGGATCCGGAGATCACTGTCCTGGACGACGCCTGGTGGTCGCCGGCTGCCAGGAAGGTCGAGTATCTTCGCTCGAATCCGGCGTTGGCGGGGATTTCGGCCGTGCGCGAGGGACGTTTTCTGGCGATCCCGGCCCCGGCAACCGTACCGGGGGTGCGGTTCTCAGGCGCCGTTGAGACCTGTTCGGGGCTTTCTACCCCGAAAGGTTCGTAAATAAGTTGAAGAGGAGCACCTGCACGATGTCGCCATGCTGAGGGAGCTGTTCGGAAGACAGGAGGAGGAGATGGAGCGGTATGCACGCTACCTCAAGTGTCTGGTGCAGGTGGGAGATGGATCGGAAGACAGTCTGCACTGCCGGAGAGTCGGCCACAGGCTTGAGCTCGTGCTGGTGGAAAGCCCCCTTGACGCGAAAAGGGCCAGCCATCTGGGCGTGCATGTGCTCTCCGATAATGCCCTCATCGAGAACCGAGTGGTAACCGGCTGTCGCGCTGACAGCCTCCGGTTACCGACCTGTTTTCAAAGGATTGTGGAGCAGGGGCTTCTTCCACCAGATGACGGCAATGGAGTGCCACCCTGTGGCCTGAATCCGCCGCGCTTCGAGACAGGGAGTGAGAACGATGTCCATGGCCTCATCGACCTCGGCCTGAGCCTTGCCGTAAAGAGCAAAGTATTCCCTGAAGTAGGCCCTTACCTTTTTCGCCCACACATCGAAGGTGAACGGCCAGCCGAGATGCTTCACGCCGGGGGCTCTCCCCGTGGCCATCAGGTAGTTCACGGCGCAGACCACGTGCCGGGCCGGTGACGGCTGGGGGGCCTGGATCAAGCGGCTCCAAAGCTTCCTGCGGAAGGGCAGGGGATCATCGCCGGTACCCAGGACGAGGGCACACGACCCCCTCGAAAGGCTCTCCATGCGTTGGATCCCGTCAGGGCTGAGGGCCTGGGGAAAGAAAGCGGCCGTCACCAGGTCGAAGAATGCGCCTGGCCGAAGGTCCTCCCAGGGAATGCACACTGCCTTGAGGTTGGGCAGCCCCAGCCTCCCGACGGCCATCTCTAAGCAGGCGATCATGCCTCGACTGTTGTCGACGGCCTTGACCGACACGCGCCTTTCCGCAAGCGCCAGGGAGAGAGCTCCGGGACCGCATCCCACGTCGAGAGCGGTCCCTGCCGATTTCACCAGATCCTCCTTCAGAAGCACTTCGGCCACTCGTCTTCCCAGATCCTGCCCTTCACCGATCATCTCCAGCCAGCAGGAGCTCACTGTGTCATAGAACCTCAGCCAGGCGTCGGGAGCGGTCCTCTGGGTTTGATGGATCACCGAGGAGGCGTGAACCTCATTCCAGGCTCGCGCCCAGAATTCCGCGGAAAAGACCCCCGGGACAACGATGTCCCGGGAATCGTCTGACTGTTTTGGGGTGTCCATGGAAGTCCTCATCCGATCCCGTTGTCAGCCTGCTTCTCCCTTGGGGGGGCCCCGCATCAGAACCGGTATTTGAGGAAAAGGTCGGCCTGCACGGTCAAGCCCGGATTCACGTAAACGATCTCTGTGGCATAGTCCTTGTCGAACAGGTTGTTGCCTGAAAGCCCTGTAGTGAGGACCCAATGGTTGCCGAGCCTCCAATCCCGCCAGATTTTGGCGTCCAGGGTATAATAGGAATCCATGTGGAAGTAGGGAAGATCAGTGTTTTCGTCGTCGTAGAAGCGGTCGTCGGAAAATCGCAGAGTCCACTGCGTGTTGAAGAGCCGCGGGTTCAAGTAGCGCACTCCGACACTCCCCCAGTAGTCGGGTGCGTTGCGCAGCTGGTTGCCGGTATTGGCGCCGGATTCCTTGAGACGGGAGTGGTTCAGCGTCAGGGAGGCAAAGGCGCTCAGCTCATCCGTGATGCGCTGGTCCAGGAAGAGCTCGACTCCCCGGATTTCCGCCGTGCCCAGGTTCTGAGTCCGGATGATGGTGCCTCCGGGGAGATTCGGATTGACGTCGTAGCGATACGAGACCATGTCGTCGATTTCGCCGTAGTAAGGTGTGACGCTGAAAAAGGTTCGAGCGGCGGCGAACGTGAATTCGAGGCCCATGTCGACCATCCACGTCTTTTCCGGTTCCAGGCTGGGGTTGGCCTCCCGCTGGGTCATGCCCGTGCTGACGTTGCGGAAGAACCAGAGGGCGGTTCCCGGCCAGAAGGCGGTGCCGGCCGAGCTCTTGACAGAAAATGTGTCGTTGAACCGGTACTTGAATCCTCCCCGGTAGGTCACACAGCTCTTTTCCACTGAGTCCGGCTCATTGTTGGTGGAACCCTGGTCGAAGATATCGTGGAAATTCCAGCGGTCCCATCGCAGGCCGGCCAGCAGAGACAGCCTGTCGTCCAGGAGGAACATCTGGTCCTGGATGTAAAAGGCGCTCTGATCCGTCGTGTATTTCGACCTGTCGGTGCGGACGTCGGTGGCGATGCGATAGGTTTCGCGAAGCTCGGTCTCCCGGCTCCAGAAGACACCCATGGTGAGGATGTTGTTCTTGAAAGGGTACAGGTCCATTTGAAGCTCGAGGGGCACCCGTTCGTTCCACCAAACCGTTCTCGTGGTTGGAGTGGTATTCATGACGGGCTTGCCGTTGACCATTCGGAGTCCCGTGATGTTCAACCCCGGCCGGTCGAAGTGCTGGTAGCCGACATAGGCCGAGACCTTCATGGCATCGCCGATGGGCGTGTAGAACTTGAGGGAGCCGATGCCCTGGATGCCGTCGTCGTTCAGGACGAGCCCCGGCTGACCGCCGTAGAGGTAAAGGCTCTCGAAGTTGTACGCGGCGGTGAACCCTGTCCCGTAATCGTTCTGCCAGCCGACTTTTCCCATGAAGTAGGAGTAATCGTATTCATTGGTCTCAACGGAAGCATCCCAGAGATACTGCGTCTTCCCACGACGCCAGAGATCGATCATGCCCTCCACAGGCTTCATGTGATACCCGTCGGAGTAATCCCCATTGTAAGAGATGAAGTAGTTCCATCCTGACGTCTGGTCTCCGACGCTGGCATGCGGCCTCCAGGTGTTGTGGCTCCCGTAGCCCACCCCGACGTTGGCTCCCGTGCTCTCGTTCCCGGTCCTCGTGACGATGTTCACGACACCCCCGGATGCGTTGGCGCCGTAAAGGGCCGAACTGGGTCCGAGGATGACGTCCACCCGCTCGATGTCCATGTTGTTGATGGTTTGAGAGAGGAAAGGAGTCACGGGAATGCCGTCCACCAGGAAGACCGTGCGGCCGATGAAATAGCCGGTCCCCCTCAGGTGAACCCAGGGGGGGCCCCAGGGATAGTACTGGGCCACGTGAACGCCCGGGACATCCCGGATGAGCTCCCCGAAATTACTCATGTAATGGCTGGGTTGAGACTCGATGTCTTTGCGGGTCACCGAATAGGCGGTTACGGGCAGAAGCTCGGCGGGCGTATCCGTCTTTGTGGCCGTGACCGAAAGCTCGTCCAGTTGATAGCTCTTCTGGTAATTCCCCGGTTGATCCTCCAGTTCGACTTCCCCCTGCTTCTGGGGCTCATCGACAGCATCGACGGCCCAGGTCAATCCATGTCCGCAGGCCAGCGCCCATCCCAGAACCAGCATGATCCCCCACCCCAATACCTGCTTCCGCATGATCCGTTCCCCTCCCTTTTTGAGTCTACGTTGCCTCCCGATGGCTCCCCGTGGAAGACTCGTTGTGAGGTACATCACGGGGAGTCGACTTCCCCCCGCACGCCTGTTCGGGCTTTCCGTCAAAGCCTGGAAACGCGTGGATCGCAAAACAAAAAAAGGCCACGAAGGCGGCTGCTTCGCAGCCTTGCAAGCCTTCATGGCCTTTGAGTGATCTAAATTAAATCGATTGTCTGTTTTGCCGGGCCGAGGAGCGCGGGTTCCACTCGACGGATCGGCACTTGGATCTGCAGCTTCGTGCTGACCAGTGTTTTGATAGATCCTGCGGGGTTAGTGAAGCCAACTTTACGAGTTTCTGTGGTTTCAGTCAATGGTTTTCGAAGCAGACTTGACAAGGGAGCACACCTTGTACTATTGATCACATCACCCAACCTGAGCTGCAGAAGCAGCCATTCCCATTGTGATCCACAGGAACAGAGATTTGCAGGAATTGCTCGGCTGGATCCCTCCCGTTGGGGTGGGATGCGTCGGGTCCGACAGACGATCAGGCCATGAAGGCTCGTTCTTCTCGGGAGAGAGGCGCCCTCATGGCCTTTTTCGTTTGGATTGGAGCGGTTTGGGAAGCGCAGTGATCTCCATACGCGGGTTGCGGGTCGAGCTGCCCTCAGCGGCCGGGTGGCTGCAGGTGGTGGAGAACCTTTCGCTCGACCTCGAGGCCGGCGAGCATACGGCTTTGCTGGGAGAGACCGGCTGTGGCAAGTCGGTTCTCGCTGCGGCCGTCTTCGGACTGCTCCCCGAACATGCGAGAACGTCCGGTGTGGTGCGCGGTCTCGGACACGAGAATCTGCTCACACTGACCGACGGTGTGCTCAACCGGCTGCGAGGGCGGGATATGGTCCTCATTCCCCAGAATCCCCACGGAAGCCTGAATCCGGTCTTCAGGGTCGGGCGGCAGCTGGCCGAATCCATTCGGCTCAATGCCGGGCGGTCTTCTTTGGTGAAGGACCGGCCGGGAAATTTCTCTCGAGAGGGACCACGCATGGGGCTGGCCGCGCGGTTTCGGGCTCTGGTGCGGAGGAGAGGACGGGGGTGGAGTCCCGTTCCTGGGGAAACCGCGAGGGGCCTCCTGGCCAAGGCGGGCTTCGATGCTCCGGAGCGGGTGGAGGGGCTGTTTCCCCATCAGCTTTCTGGAGGCATGGCCCAGCGGGTGCTGACGGCCGTCGGACTGGCCGCGGCGCCGCGGGTCGTGTTCGCCGACGAGCTTACGAAGGGGCTCGACGGCGCCGCTCGAAACCATTGTCTGGAGCTGCTGCGCAGCCGTTTCGGGGAGTGCGCCCTGCTGCTCATCACCCACGATCTCAAGGCAGCGGTGGGCTGTGATCGGACGGCTGTCATGTATGGGGGAGAAATCGTGGAGACCTGCCCCGGTCGAGCGCTCCTGTCCGATGCCCGTCATCCGTATACCCGAGGGCTCATCGGGGCCCACCCGGCCTTCGGGATGATTCCGATCCCCGGCTCCCCCCCGAGCCCGCTGCAACGGATCGAGGGCTGCCGGTTTCACCCGCGCTGCCCCCGGGGCGACGCACGGTGCCGGTCGGAGCATCCCCGGCCTGCGTCTTTCGATTCCAACCACTGGGCGAAGTGCTTTCATGCTGTCGATTGAAGGCGCGACGGTGGAGTTTCGGACCGGCTGGCGACGCAAGCCAGTGCGTGTTCTTGATGGGGTCGATCTCGCGATCCGGCCGGGAGAGACCTGTGGACTCTTCGGCGCGAGCGGTTGCGGCAAGACGACACTGGCCCGGATGATCATGGGGCTCATCCGTCCGTCCTCGGGACGAGTCACCTTCGAAGAGAGGGATGTCGGCCGGTTTTCGGGGAAATCCCTGAGGGACTACCGACGCAGGGTACAGCTCGTATTCCAGAATCCCCAGCTTTCCCTCGACCCGAGGCAGACCGTCTTCGAGATCCTGGCCGAGCCCCTCGAAGCCCATGGCCTGATGAAATCCCGGCGGGAACGGAGCCGGCACATCGAGGAGGCGCTGGAGGAGTGCGGTCTCACCCCCGACATCCTGGGCCGCCGGCCCCACCAGATCTCGGGAGGGCAGGCCCAGCGGGTGGCGCTGGCCCGGTCGCTCAGCCTGGGGCCATCCCTCATCATCGGAGATGAGCTCACCGCCATGCTGGATGTGTCCGTACAGGCGCAGGTCCTGGACATCCTGAAACGGTGGAAGGAAAAGCGGGGTCTCGCCGTCCTGCTCATCTCCCACGATGCGGACCTGGTTCGAGCCTTCTGCGATACGGCGGCCATCCTGGCCGAAGGGCGGATTACCGCGAGAGGCGATCCACGGAAGCTTCTCCAGGCTGAACTGTGTTCTGAAGATTCGAAAGAGCAGGTGGCATCTCGATGATACGGTCCATGACGCACTCACCGGGACCGCTCATGATTCTCGCTCTGGTCGCTGCCCTGATGGGGTCGGCTCCCCCCGGATTCTGCGAAGAGCCGCTCATGCCCCTGGAGAAGCTGCTCGTGGGCACCACCATGGAAGTGAAGAGCATCGACCTCGACGACTACTATTTCGGCACCCTGCGCCACCTGGTGTCCCACCAGGGTCTTGTCGGGCTGGACGAGCGGAGCGAATTCACGGGAGAGCTGGCCGAGAGCTGGCGTACGGACGACGCCCGCACCTGGACTTTCACCCTGAAGCCCGGCGTCCTCTGGCACGACGGGGCTCCGGTCACGGCCCGGGATATTCGGTTCAGCATCGAGTATCTCATGCAAAAGATCCCGGTGTATCGCAGCCACTTCAGCCTCGTCGAGGAGGTGACCGCTCCCGACGACCGGACGGTGGTGATCCGGCTGAGCCAGCCCAACCCCCGATTCCTGGTGAATCTCCTCGTTCTCAGGGCCATCCCGGCTCACATCTATGGAAACATCGAGGATTTCAGACATCTGGAGGAGAGACGGGCCGCCGTGGGCTGCGGGCCCTTCGTGTTCGAATCCTTCGACCGCTCGGCCGGAGCCATGGAATTCAAGGCCTTCGAACGGTATCACCGGGGGGCTCCCCGCGTGAAGCGGATCATCTTCCGCTTCTTCAAGAACCCGGACACCATGATCCTCGCTTTCCGCAACGGCGAGATCGATCTGCCGTATCTTTACGCGGCCGGCACCTCGCCGATCCACGTTCCTCCCATGCTCAAGGACCCCGGCATCCGCATTCATCTCCTGGAGAACACGGGGGTTGCGGCGACGATCTTCCTGAACACGTACAAGCCGCCCCTGGAACGGCGGGAATTGAGGCAGGCCCTGGCCATGGCCGTCGATTACCAGGAGATCGTGAACCTTTTCGGCGCCGGCTACGGCTCCGTGCCCAGCGGCGGGTTTGTGCCCCGCGGCAGCCCCGATTTTGTTGAAACGGCCCCCATGGCCACGCAACGCGAGGAGGCGCGGCGCCTTCTCGAGGGGATGGGGTATACGGATGCCGACGGGGACGGCCTTCGGGAGAAGGAGGGGCGGCCCCTGGAAATCGAGCTGCTTTTCCGGGTGGACACTCCGGGGAACCTCCGAATGGCACAGCTGCTCCAGGAGTATTTCCGCGCCGTCGGGGTGAAATTGAGCCTGAAGACCGTGGACATGGCGCTCTTTCGCACCATCAGCGACCACGACCGGTCCCACATGGCGCTCCTCACCCGGACCACCCCCTGGGGCATGATGATGTGGGCCGGATGCGGCTCCGGCTACTTCGACCGGCGCAACATCGGCTGGTCCCTGAGTGACGATCCGCTCTTCACGTCCATTGTGGACCGGATGAACCGGGCCCTGGCCCGGGAGGAATACCGGCAGGCCGCCGCCGAACTGCAACAGTACTACGCCCGCGAGCTCCCGGCCATTCCCCTCTACTGGGACGTCATGATCCAGCCCTGCCGCGCCCGCATCGAAGGGTGGAAGGTGAGTCCGATGTACGGAATCCTCTGGGAGGAATCCTGGTTCAGCATCGGGGAGAGACGGTGAACCGGGAGACGACGTGGACGCTGCGGTTGATCAGGCTGGCGGGGTGCCTGTTTCTGGTGCTGAGCCTGAACTTTGCCCTGCCGCGCCTCATGCCGGGCGACCCGATGCTCATGCTCCTCGGCCCCGAGGCGGTGAGCCTCAGCCAGAAAAGCTACGAAGATCTGAAGAGGGAGCATGGGCTGGATCGCTCACTCTCGGAGCAGTTCACCCGCTACTGGTCCGAGCTCGCTTCCGGAAGGCTGGGCTATTCCTTTCACCACCACCGGGAAGTGGGAGCCCTGATCAGGGAGCACCTGGGCCGCTCCCTTGCGATCCTGCTGCCCGCCGTTCTCCTGTCGACCCTGGGTTCGGCCCTTCTCGGCACCGTGGCCGGCTGGAGGCCGGGCTCCACCTTCGATGTCGGAGTGACCTCCCTGGCTCTCGTCGGCTTCGCCATGCCCGCCTTCCTCACCGCAA
>CAZEOY010000013.1:9368-15510 GCA_964513835.1 uncultured Syntrophobacteraceae bacterium | reverse complement strand
GGTGCACGGTGCGCCACCCCATTGGCGATGGTGACGATGGCAAACTCACGGCCTCCGAAGACCTTCGCCTTGACCTTATCATTCCAGGCAGCTTTCGCACCGTCACTGGCCAGCAGGTTTTGAGCCAGGACGTTCTCCTTGACGAGCCGGCTGAAGAGCTGGTCCTTGGGGAAAGACTTGATGAACGTGCGGATCTGGTTCGGGAAGAAATAGTCGATCCATCCCGTAAGCCAATGGATGTAGGACGCATTCAGTTCACAGTAGACTCCGTCCCCCGTGCTGCCATTGTAAAGGAAGAACCACAAAGCCGAGCTTCGGGCACTGTGGACTTCAAGCAGATTGCCTTTGCCGGCGGTGGCTCCGTTCCACTGGCGCAGCCCTTCCAGGCTTCCCTCAGTGGTGAGGCCACTAACCACGGCATACCCGGCATTGGTGAGGGCCACGGCATCTTGAGCGCCGGGAGTGCCGATCAGGGCTTTGGCTTCGCTCACCGCTCGAGCCGCCAGCGCATTCCAAAGGACGTAACGATTGTCTTCATTCTGCTTATGAGCGGCCGCAGAGCTGGAATAGGCGCCAAGCAGGGCAATACACAGCATGAATGTAGCGACAGTCTTCCAACGGGGTTTCATGAGGGTTCCTTTCTCTTTGGCATGTTCATCTTCAGGACTTTGTAATCCTTCTCTGACAATGAGAGGCGGTTGCCCTGACCTTATCCGAACCATCGACGGGCGCGCCTTTGCCATACGCACACCGCAGGTGCACAACTCATCCATCGAACGGAGCGGAACGTTTCGGTGGAGCCCGCGGACGCATAGCTCGCAACTCATCTATTGACATCTCAACAAAAACCCTCCTGCAAAATGAAAAAGCCAGGGAGTACCAGCAGCTCATGTGAGCGACCGAAGCCTCCCTGGCTTCATTGTTTGGGAAATCAGGCGGCAGCCTTGTCAGTGCAGCCTGAATAAGGGTTCGTGTTGGCGCCCTGACCTCAGGGGGAGCATTCCCCTGCCCTCAAGACGTGTGGGCGATCGATTCGCCAGACCTTGGTACGACTATGAGACTTCCTGTCAGCAAGCAGGTCTGCAGTTATTCCCTCGCCCTCATGGCGAAGGCTTGGAGTGAGGGAAGATCGGCTCTGCAACCCCCCCTCACCCCTCCCCCGACACGGAGGAGAGGGGGAATTCAAAATCTCGTTGTCGCATCAGAATGTCTCAGTTCCTCATCTCATGGGATTTGAAGCAGTGATTCTCTCACTGAACCCCAGGCACAGAGCCCCAACCGACGAAGGCCGGCACGGAAGGGTCGGACAGCCTACCGGCTGTACAGCTTCTCGAGAGGGTCTTTTCCGTCGGGAAACATGGCGCCGAACGGTTCGAACCGCTGGAGGTCCACGGCCGAACAGAAGCGCATTCCCTTTTTGCCGCCCACCATCATGAGGGGGGCGGCCTGCTCCACATCCAGGGCTCCGTCGGCATCCAGCACAAGGTCCGACACCTCGAGCCGCAGGACCTTCCCCATGATCAAAACGTAGTTGGGCTCCACGTATTCTTTGTGGAGCACGCATTCCAGCCAGGCGTAGCATTCGGCAATCCCGGGAGCACGGATCTCAATGGAGGGCTTCTTCGCCAGACCCGCCAGATCGAACTCGTCCACTTCGGGCGGGGTGTGCCTGGCCGTAGGGATCACCTTGTCCGCCATGCCAGTGCCCGCGAAGTTCACGACGAACTCGCGTGTTTCCCTGATGTTCCTGAGGGTATCCCGCTTCAAGGCCGACGCGAGACAGATGAGATCCAGCGGCCGGAGAACGGGCATGATGCAGGAATAGGGAGCGATATTGCGGATTCCGTCCGAGCCCAGGGTCGAGATAAAGGCCACGGGCAGCGGCAGGAACTCCTCCCGCATAAAGGGCTTGAAAATCATGTCCACCTCACTCTTTCACCACGTATGGCTTGATGTCCAGAATGGGGGTCCCGTCCAGGGTGTCCACCCCCCTGACGCGGATGGACGTCCCCTGCGCGTCCAGCACCTCGAAGACCGAAAAACCGATAGGATTGGGCCTTCGCGGTGAGCAGATACTGAAGACGCCGATCCGCTCCCCCTGCCGATGAGGAGGGGTCTGAACAAGCAGTGAAGAGTCAAAGGGCGGCGATTTGTGGAAATGGAAGATGACCACGATCCGCTGCCCGGGCTCGATGTCCTTCAGACCCTCCAGGTATTCCGTATCGATTTCCAGGGTGCCCTCGAGGTCGGAGACGGTCCAGTGCCGGGGGACCTCTTGAGCATCCGTGTGGATCGTCCCAATGGGCCTGAGCTTCACTTCCAGGTCGCTCACCCTCCCCTCCCGCACATTGCTGCTTGAATCTCAGAAGTCCATGGAAACCTTCACCAGGGCGGTAAAAGGGGCCCCCACAAAATAGCTGGTGCTGCCCGCCCTCGTGTCGTCGCTCGAGTTGATGCCCGCCACATATTCCCTGTCAAAGAGATTGTACATTTCCAGCGACACCCTCACCGCATTCAGATACGGTATGTTCCTGTGCGTATAGCTCAGCATGAGGTCCGCCAGGAAATGATCCCCGATCCTCTCACGGTGCTCGGCGTCACCGAATCGCTCCCCCACATACCGCACCATGGGGACCACTTCAAAACCCCGGTATTTGAAGGCCAGTCCGGCCTTCACGAACCACTCCGGGGTATCCGCAACCTGTCTGCCCTCCGTGTCGAGGGTGTTTCCCGCAAAGGTCAGATCGTCATCCAGGGTGAGACTGACGTAGGTTGGATTGATGAAGGCCGTCAGGTAGTCATTGATATAAAAATTGGTCTCCATTTCGAACCCAAATCCTGTGGCATCGCCCACATTTTGCTGATAATTCAGATTGACCCTCGGATCGAACACCGTCACGAGGAGGTTCTTGTTGATGGAGTAGAAAAAGGTCGGCATGACTTCGAACCAGTCTTTTCTGTACCTTGCCCCCAGCTCGAAGTTGTCCGAGACCTCCATGTCACGAGTGTCGAACAGGTCGTCCAGCGTGACACCTGCCGCCAGGAACCTGGCTCTGTTCTGGCTGTACAGGTTGATCAAAGGCACATAAGAATAAGGCCTGATCTGGTTTCTGCCGTAACTGGCGTAGATCTGAAAATTGTCCGACCAGTTGTAAGCGAGCCCAACCGTTGGGAGAAACTCCTCGTATTCCTTCTCGTCCCTGTCCAGATCCGATGCCCTGACGAGCTCGAACGTCGGCGCCTGCGAGACGAACCCCTTGGTCGCTGGGTCCTTGTAGTAGAAATACTTGAGCCCCGCCTGCCAGTCGAAGTTCGAGACCTTCCCGGCAAACCGGACATAAGGGCTGTGAAGCCAGCCGTTGTCCTCGTTTTCCGTGAAGATCCCGAAACCGCGAAACGCCAGGGTGCCCGGCAGAAAGTTCTGGGTGGTGATGCTCATGTCGACGGATTCAAACCAGTAGCCCAGGCTGGCCTTGATCCAGTCGAAATCCAGCGTCGCCTCGGAGATCATGCCGTACCGCTCGACATCGCGGAGCCTTTCCGTAACCAGCCCGCCCTGCGACGTGGCGCCATTCAAGATGGAGGAATCCTCGTTGGAGTAATAGGGCTTGAAGCTGAGTCTGAATTTGTCGGTGACCCTCACGGGCAGCACGGCCAGAACATCGTAGTTGGTGAGGTCGGCCTGGTTGTACAGATAGTAGTCTATATCCTGGATCCGGACGCCCGTGAGGCGGTTGTTGTAATCCTTGGAATAGTTGGCATCGAGCTGCCGAACCTGGGCATAGGTGAGCGGTCGATACAGGTCCTGCTTCTGGTCGTTGAAGTTGAACCAGACCTTGATGTCATCCTGGTCCGGAATCGGCTGGCTTACCATGAAGTTGAGGTTCTTTCGCGGGCCGAGGTCCCCGGGGCCTTTCCACTTGTCGGCCTCGGTGTAGGACGATGAAAGGGAAAGCTTGGTCCCCGTGCAGGGCAGCGATCCCGAGTCCACCCTCAGGAACGAGCGGCTGTAGTCGAAGGCGCCGAACCCCTGGCTGAAGTCGACGCCGAACTCCTCCCTCGGCCACAGGGGCCTGAGCTCCACAGCGCCACCCCGCGCTCCGACGCCGGTCCCCAGGTCGGCGGGCGTTGCCCCCTTGTAAACGGCGATGCCCTGGAAATTCTCGGTATCGTAAAGGTAGTCCCTCGGCCCGATGGGATTGCCGCCCCAGTTGGGAACCCCTTCCACCGTCATGGCACCCAGGCTGGACCGAATGCCCCGGAATCGCACGGACTTCTGCTCCGCTGCCAGTCCGTAGGGATCCGGGCTCTCCACGTTGATCCCGGGAAGGATGTTGATGGCCTCGTAGACGCTCACCTCCGCCTTGCTGCCCTGGGCCTCGATCCCCTTGCGCGTGACTTCCTTTCCCGTGTACACGGTCTCTTCGGTCTGCTTGGTCGGCGTGACCAGCCTCTCCCCGGTCACCACCATCTCTTCAAGAGCGGCCTCGGTCTCCTGAGCATTTACACCCGTAACCATCCAATAGCTTAGTAGAATGATCAATACATACGCCGCAACATTGTGCTTTCTCATTGGAAGCCCCCACCCGTTGTCGATTGAGCTCGCGTACATCAAGACGGACCTGACTCATGCATGGACTGCGGAATCCTGTCCCATGCCGTTTATGGCCCCTCGAGCGGGGAGGCGATCGTGTTTTGGATGGATGGTGAGCATTCCGCATGGCGGTCGACGACTCCTGTCCTGAAAAACAAAAAAAGCCGGGGCAAGGTCTTCGCTCTTCAAAGCTCGCGAAGCCTTCCCGGCTCCATTGGACAGCTCACCGCCCCAAGCGGGTCAGCCGTACACGCCCCTCGGCGGATCTACCGGCTGACGACAAGGCAGAAAAACCCTTGATTTCAAACCCACATCACAACTGGCCTTGCAGGAAGCACGGACTGTGTGCGGCCCTCCTCGTGTCCCCCCCTTCAGGGCACGGGAAGGTCTGCAACGCCAATCGGAGCAGACTTGAACTCTCAATTACAAAGTCATTTTTATGGCTTCTTGCCATATTGTTTCCCATGTTTCGTTATTTTTGTACAATCCTTCCACTCCTGTTGTCAATCTTTTTGTCTGTCGAAGATCCATGTGCTGCCTCCCTCAAACGCCTCCAGCTCCGCCCGAAACTCATCGGATCTCAGGGACGATGAGGGCCCGCTCACCAAAGGGAACACTGATCAGATCGACCCCGTAGAGAGACTTGAGAAACTCTCTGTCCCAGGGGTTTCGTCCTTCATCGACTGTGTGGGCTTGTCCGTCCTTCAGGAAGAAAAAATAGTCCCCATAGAGAAAGGCGAGATTAGGATCGTGTAGGACCGCCCCCACCGTGAGATCCAAGGCGACCAGGCTCCTGAGCAGCGCGAGCAGCCGGGCCTGGTTGATGAAGTCGAGATGGGACGTGGGTTCGTCCAGAAGAACGATTCTCGGCTCCTGGGCGAGGACCCGGGCGATCATGACCATCTGCTGCTCACCACCCGAAAGCTCGGTGTACGCCCGATCCCTGAGATGCAGCATCCCCACTCGCTCCAGGGCGTCCCGTGCAGCCCTGCGATCCTTTTCGCCAGGAACCAGCGTAACGTAGCTGGCACGCCCCGTCAGCACCACGTCCTCTACAGCAAAGGGAAAAACGGACCGATGTTGCTGGGGCAGATAGCCGACGATGCCGGCCCTCTTTCGGCTGGTCATCCTGCCTCCATCATCCCCGAAGTATTTCACCCTTCCCTTCCTGGGGTGGGCGATGCCGGCCATGATCCGCAGAAGGGTCGACTTCCCGCTGCCGTTTCGACCGAGCAGGACCGAGAAAGACCCTGCGGGGAGTGCCAGACTCACGTCGTTCAGAACGGTCCGGGCATCGTAAAGGAATGTGACGTTTTGGATGCGAATCGCCGGCTCTAGATCTCCCATCCAATCCTCGCCCGTTTGAGAAGGTAAATGAAGAATGGGCCTCCCAGCATGGTTGTAAAGACGCCGACGGGGAGCTCAAAGGCAGTCAGGCTCCTCGAGCAATCATCCACCAGCAGCAGAAACGCCCCCCCAAAAGCGAAGCTGGCGGGCATGGACCGTGTATTGTCGGGCCCGATCATCATACGTACCATATGCGGCACC
>CAZEOY010000013.1:0-9358 GCA_964513835.1 uncultured Syntrophobacteraceae bacterium | reverse complement strand
GAGACCGATGAGACCGATGACACCGGCCACAGCGACAGACGCAGATGCAGCGAGGGTGGCGGGCAGCAGCAACAGGATCTTCTCCCGCTCGGGATTCAAGCCGACGGAGCGGGTCTCTTCGTCCCCCAGTGCGAGGACGTTCATGCGCCATCTCATGAGAAAAAGCCAGGCACAGCTCACAAGGATGAGCGGGGCCGACGAGCGCACCTTCAGCCACGAGGCATTGTGGAGGTTCCCCATGGTCCAGTGCACGATGGTCTGGAGCTTGAACGGATCCGTGAGAAACTGCAAAATGGTGAGAAGTGAGGTGAAAATCCCGGAAACGATCACCCCGGAGAGCACGAGAGAGACGGTGGATACACGCTTTCGAGTGCGCGCCAGAAAATAGCTGAGCCCGACGGCCATCAGCCCGAAGAGAAAGGCCGAGGGCTGCAGGGGGAGCCAAGGGGTAGTCAGGGCCAGTGCTGCCCCGAAAGCCCCGCCGGACGAAAGCCCCAGGAGGTAGGGACAGACGAGGGGATTGCGGAAAAGCGCCTGGAGCCCCGTACCGGCTGCTGCCAGCGCCCCGCCGATGAGAAATGTCAGAAGGACCCGAGGGAGCCTCACATCCAACAGAATCGTCCGGGCCAGCCGCTCGTTGATGATGGCCTCAGTCGTGAAGCCCAACAGCTTCCCCGACAGCCACCACAGTGCCTCACTGGCGGTAAGAGTCTCGCTGGGGCCGACCAGGAGCGAAAGGAGGAAAACGGGAATGGGAAGCAGGTAGAGCGACCACTGAATCAAGAAAGCCCTGGAGACTCCGGTTCGACTCATCGCTTAATTGACTCTGCATCTTTGCACGGGAAAAAGAAATACGATATCCGGTCCCTCACAACGAGCGAATGGGCATTGCGGACCCGCGCCTGCCGGCATGCTGCATCCTCGTTGACATAGGGTTTTCAGAGCAGGAAGCCCCCCTTTGCAGCGCCACTCGCGAACAGGCCCTCTGCCGCCGATCTCTCTCATACACTCATGAGTGCGAAGCCATCCAGCCAAGTCGCGGCATCAGGGTCAGCGTTGATCCCCGAAAGGGGGTGCGGGAGGCCTGTATTTGTCACCGTAAAGTTGCGAGAATACCTTCTGAAGCTCCTTCTCCATGTCCACGCCCTTGAAAATCTCCGGGTGGCACCACTTGGCCACCATTTTTACCCCCATCTGGAATTTCAGGGTCCACAGGTCGCACGGGAATACCCCAGGAAACTCGTGTACGTTGCCCTGTTGAACGGCGGTCACCCCTTTCCAGAGAGGGAGGGCGAGAAAGTCAGCCGGGTCCCTGCGCTCGTTGGTCCACATCACAATGACCTCGGGGTCCCATTCAATGATCCGCTCGATGCTCACCACTAGGTGCTCCTGATCGATGGTCCCGCAGACGTTCATGCCTCCCGCAAGGTTGATCAGTTCGTCCACGGTGCTTCCCTGGCCCGAGCTTTCCAGCTCTCCCTGGGCCCACATAAAGTAGACGCGGGGCCGAGCGCTCACCTGCACGACCATCTTTTGAAGATTGAGAATCTCGGTTTGAGTGTAACGGATGAGCGCATCGGCCCGGTCGGGCGTGCCGGTGAGTTCGCCCAGTGCCCGCATTTCCCGGTAGATATCCTCAAAGCTCCGGATGAAGACCCCGAACACCTGGATGCCCCGCTCCTCCATGGCACGGATGGATTCCTCCTGGTGGGCCCAGATGACAACCAGATCCGGATCGAGGGCTACCACCCGCTCCAGGTTGACAAAATCCCAATTGCCCGGAGCGGGGAGGCTTTTTTCCGCAATGCGGCGGTCCATGCCGGCATAATAAGGATAGACCTCTCCCTGGTACACGTTGGTCGAAATCCCCACGACCCGATCATGGGCATCCAGCATGAAAAACCCGCTCAGAGCGCTTTCGATGAGACAGACAATGCGCCGGGCGGGCTTCTGGAGTGTCACGGTCTTCCCACGAAAGTCCACCACGCTGATGACCTGTCCCGCATACGGCTCAGCCCCCTGAACGCAAGGCACCGCTGCAAGGGTCAAGCCGACAAGGATCACCAGTATCGTCACACAGGTGAACAGTCTCCTCGGTCCACACATTCCCAACAATCCCGAACCCGATAAGCGGTGATGGATGAAGTATCAGCCGGATCCCATGATCAAAAAACAAACTTCAAGCCTCCCGATGCCGAAAACCCGGGATCCCTGAACTGCCAGGGCATGATGAACTTGTTGTTGGTAATGTTGTAGAAGTCGATGTACGCGTCCAGCTTGTGGCTGTCGCCCTTGAGGACGGTCTTCGCGACCTTGGCGTTGAGCAGTTCATAAGAGTCGAAGTGGTTCCGGCCGGACCTCGATGTGCTGTCGAAGATCTCCCCGGCAACGTGCAGCCAGATGGCGGCGGTGAAATCGTAGGGAAGAAAGAACTGGGCCCCGACGTTCCCCATGTGCTCCGGCACGAAGGGGATCTCCGTGCCATCCTGGTCGGGATTGTCGTCGTTGTCCACTTCGGAATTGGTGTAGGTGTAATTGGCGAACAACTGCATCCAGGGGCAGAACTGGTATTTCGCCTCCACTTCAATCCCATAGGCGCGTGTCTCACCGGCGTTGATATCCAGGGACTGGGAAGGGTCCTGACTCACCACGATCTGGACGATCTGGTCTTCGATCCGGTTGTAAAACCCTCGGACTCCAAAATACCAGTCTGAGGTAGGCTGGAAGTCCACACCCACATCGACGCCCAGCCCGCTCTCCGGCTCGAGGTTCGGGTTGGGGAGCCGGCCGTTCCTACCCGGAACCCCCAGGTCGTTGGCGCTGATAGTGCCTCCAATGGACATGATCCCTGGAGCTACAAAGCTCGTGCCCACATTGGAATAGAGCGAAAGCATTTTCATCGGGTTGTAGCGCATCCCCGCACTCCAAAGGAACTTGTCCCAGGATTTGCCGTCGATGTCGGGAACATTGCCCCCGATGAGATCGTATTCATGTTTTATTTAATTATAACGTCCGCCTGCCCGAAAAATCCAGTCTCTCCAGGCCATCTCCTCCTGCAGGAAGACGCCGCTCTGGTAGGCGAGGGCATCATTGAGAGTGATCTTGTCCCCAGGGTCGGTGAACGTCTCATAGTCGGCAACCTGAAAATCGGTTCCGAAAGTAAGCGTACCGCCACCAAGGTGCCTAAACGTGACGGTGACGTCACCCGGGATGATCCATTGACTGACCGCGTTGTCCGAAAACAGCTCGAGGTTGGTCGGGAAATTGTCCTCCTCCCAAGTCCTGTCGTAGTTGCGGTAACCGACCTTGGCCTGGAGCGCCACACACTCGTTGAACGCAATGGAATACTCCGCATTGGCCGTCGTGTACTCGTTGTCGAAGCCACGATTGGGCCGGCCTGCGTCGCCGTTGTGCCACGTGTGGTGGGCAAACAGAGAGAGCTTGTGGTTCTGCGAGTCGCCGAAATAGTAGGTGCCGTGGCCATAGAGCTTCGCCTTGTGATATTCCGGGTCATCCAGCATGTTCAGCCAGGAAGGGTTGGTTCCGTAATTGCTGTAATCCGAGTATTCGTACTGCCCGCCTACGAAGAAATGCAGCCCGCCGAAACGATTCTGGTGATAGACTCGTCCGTTAACCGTGTTGTAGGACCCGTAATCGGCGGAGAGCTTGGTCATGGGAGAGTCGATGCGCTCGCGCAGGATGAAGTTGACCGTTCCGGCGAGGGGCGCCTGGTTTCCGGCAAAGTCCATGAACAAGTAGTTGGGGTATAGAACCGACGCCGGGCCTCGCTGAATCTCGATCCTTTCGAATGCCCACGGGTCCAGGCTCTGCGGGTCCACAAAAAGATCGATGGGCAGTCCATCCAGCATGTAGGTGTTGTATTTGTGCCCCAGCCCCCCGACGGAGCCCCAGTTGGCGTCATTCCGCGACAGGACGTTCACGAAAATCCCCGGCTCGAAGGTGAGCAACTCCGAAACATTGCGCTTGCCGCTCACGTAGAATTCGATCTCTTCCTCGGTGATGACGTCAACCTTCTGAGTGATCTGCTCCTGAGGCTTCATCGACTTCGTCGCGGTTACCACGATGCACCCCAGTTCGTCCGTGTAGGTCTTCATCTTGTCGCCGGGCGGCGACTCGGCCAGAGCGAACGCCGATCCGACCAAACACATCATGAGTGCGCCCAATACTCTCCCCCATCTCATCTCTCAAAACCCCTTTCCGTGCTTGCGCATCTGCAGTCCGAAGCCAACCCCACATTGTGCCCTTTTCGTCGCCTCGGCTGCATGGCATCGGAGACGACGAGCCCGCAGAACTCCCGTCAGGGTGGAATCGCTATATGGCTGGGGAATCCCGTGTGCACCAGAAAGGACAGGCCACGAGCGCTCAACCCTTGAGGGTTTGGAAAGCCTTCGTGGCCTGGATTGTGATCTATATCTCAACATCTCAGCCGACTTGTGGCGGTCGGCTTCATTCACTCACGGTAGCCTTCATGGCTCCACTTCTGTGGAACCCCCTATATCATCGAACGATTCATTATTCAAGAACGTCTAGCAGACCCCGGAGCACTGGAGAGTTTGAAGCGAAAAAACTCACGAAATCATCAGCAAAAGGCCGCCACAAAGCTCCGCTCAGCAAGGCCTTGACTCACAGGCCTGAATGGGGTTATCAAAGATGCGATTTCAATCTCACCAACCGACATCATGAAGGTGTCTTCAGCAGCACCGTAAAGCCCTCGGCCTTCTCGGAACATCCGGCTTCGCCAGGCTGGGGGGCGGAGCTTCGGCTTTCATACTCATCCGATATAATTGGGCCGCGCATGATCCGTTGACCGCATGAAGGCGGCGTGCAGCGGGAACCGTGGCCTTTTTCATGTTGACTCTCACAAGGGAGAAACACGCCGATGCAGATCGGGCTCGGCATTGTCTTTTCAATTCTCTTTCATGCGCTGCTTTTCTGGATTCCCATTGAGGTTCAGGCTCCCCGTGAACTGCCTTTGCCGGAGCTGCAACTCGTCCTGGTATCCGAATCCTGTGAGGTGACAGGCGGTGCGCCTGTCCAGACGGCGACAGCGCCGGAGCCTCCCCCGGAAGAGCCTGAGAAGCCCGATGAGCCTGAGGTGGAGCCCGAGCCCGTCGAACCTCCGAAAGAACCCGTGCTCACACAGAAGCCACCTCGTGTAGTAAAACCGCCGAAACCCAAACCGCTTCCGAAGAAGAAGCCCGACACGCCGCCCCCCCCTCCCGAAGACAGGCCGCCAAACGTTGCCCCGGCTCCCGGCGCACCCCAGGAAGGACCGGTGGATCCCCAGATGGCCAAAGCGGGGCCGAGCGGTCCTCCAGGCCCTGTTGAGGCTTCTTTCGGAGCCGGAGACGGCCCGAGGTTCGTGCACAAGGCCATGCCCCGCTATCCACGCCTAGCCCGTGAGCTGGGCAAGGAGGGCACTGTCCTCTTGCGACTCACCATTGATGAGAGGGGAAGCCTGACCCATGTGGAGGTTCTGCGGAGAGCGGGATCGGGATTCGACGAGGAAGCGGTGCGCGCCGCCCGGGAATCCAAGTTCAGCCCGGCACGGATGAACGGCAGAGCCGTGGCCTGCCGGGCCCAATTGCCTGTTCGATTTGTTTTGAGGAGCAATGAAAATGATTGATTTCTTCGTCAAAGGCGGACCCCTCATGTGGCCCATTCTCATCTGTTCGGTGGTCGCCCTGGCCCTGGTCGTCGCCAAGGCCCTCCAGTTCTGGACCGTGGCCAACCGTCTTTCGAGCTCAGACGATGTCGTTCTCGAGCGCAGACCCCCTGAGGTCGCCCCCATTTTGGCGGGAGTCGATAACGGCCTCGATGAGAAGACGGTCGCTTTCATCGGCACCAAGCAGGTCCGGAGGCTCGAGAAAGGCCTCGGCATCCTGTCGCTCGTTTCGGTCATAGCCCCCCTGTTGGGTTTTACAGGCACCGTGACGGGGATGATCCAGGCTTTCATGACCATAGCGAACTATACGGGTGGCAGGGTGGAACCAGCCATGGTAGCGGGGGGGATCTACGAGGCCCTTATCACCACGGCGAGCGGACTGTTCGTGGCCATCCCCACCCATGTGGCGCTCCACTTCCTCGAGGATCGCCTCGACGCCATCGCCATCCGCATGAAGGATGTGACCCTCACGGGAATGGAAAGGCTGAGGAATGCAATTTGAACGCAGAAGGAGACGTCACTCGCACATCGATATGGCCCCTTTGGTGGACGTGGTCTTCAACCTGCTCCTCTTCTTCGTCATCACCTACAACGTCACCGTGGATTCGGGCATCCGGATTCGGCTGCCGGAATCGCAGACGGCGGAGTCCCAGGTGGTGTCGCCCCTCGTGATCTCCGTGACTCCGGAAGGATCCGTGTATGTTGGGGATAACGAGGTTCAGGTCGAAGCCCTTCCCTCCATCGTCCGCGAGAGGCTGGCCGCCGAGAGCGAGACTTCCATCCGCATCAAGGCTGACCAGAAAGCTCATGTGGACATGCTCATCAAGGTTGTGGACGGTGTCAAACTCGGAGGGTGTTCGGCCTTCAGCATCATCGCCGAAAAACAGCCGGAGCAGCCGCAGTGACCGGCCCGCGTTGGAGACATATGCTCCATTGAGGACACCGACCCCCTGGAGTCACCGTAGAACCGATCGGGTGAGATGCTGATTCTCGTTGACACGACTCTAATTATGTTGAGGGATATCCAAGGGGGAAAATACCTGCCTCTGCCCACTACCTCATGAGTCCGACCCCGCCCTCTCGGCGGGTCGTGAGCCCTGCCCTCCCTGTGGTGAGGATTGGCACTGGGAGCTTCAGTTTAAATCGCGAAGGAATTGCAGATGCGTCCAAAGCAGATCGTCAATTGGTTAATCGCAGCCGGCTTGGTGATTCTGTGCAGCGGATGCGCCCATGTCATCTCATCCGATATCCGCGCCAGATCCAGGAGCGACGTGTACTTTTCCAGTGTCCTCTCCAACCCGGGAGCCTTCGCGGGAGAGACGGTCATCTGGGGAGGTCGGATCATCGAAACCGTCAACCACGAGGGATACACAACCGTCAAGATCCTGCAGATGGCCCTCGACAGCTACGGCAGGCCGCAAGGCGAGAACACTTCCATGGGCCGCTTCATGGGGAGGATCGCCGGGTTCGTGGACGATGAGATCTATCATCGGGGAAGACTCATCACGGTGGCGGGAGAGATCACGGGGAGCGAAACCGAGAGGCTTGGGGAAACGACTTACACCTATCCGGTCGTCCAGGTCAAAGAGACTCACCTCTGGCAGTGGCCTCCTTACGGCTATGACGATTATCCCTACTGGTACGACCCCTATGACCCGAGATGGTATTTCTACCCATATTTCCGCCATCACTTCTACTTCTAACCTTGAGCCATCAGGCCGCTCCCCCCTCTTCCAGGCTCTGCCAAATGCAATCGAGGCTGTCCCTCAAGGCCGGATACTGAGACGCTCGCCGAGGCCGATGCCAGCCGTCGCGACGGTCGCGCGATAGGGCCAGACTTCCACGCCTTTCTCCAATGCTTCCAAGAACAGCCGAGAGAACTCGGGATCGATGAAGTCCGCCGGTCCGAAGCACTTTGCATCGGGCCTTTGAATCAGGTAGAAACACGCCACCCGATCCCCTTTTTCCAACAATTCCATGAGCTCTCTGAGATGTTTTTGCCCCCTTTGCGTCATGGCATCGGGGAAGTATCCAACGTCCTCTTCTACGAGGGTTACATTCTTGGCCTCGACCCACAGCCTTCCGCGCGGTCCTTCAAAACACGCATCCAGTCGGCTGCTGCCCACTGCCGTCTCAGCCCTCATGGAGGTATAGCCGGCAGTCTCCGGTAGAAGCCCCCCTTCCCATGCCTTCCTGAGCAGGCGATTGGGTGTGAGGGTGTTGACACCGATCCAGAAGCCAGCCCATTTCACCATCTCCAGCGTGAATCCAAGCCGCCGACCCGGGCTCAAGGCCGGAGAAATGAAGACTTCACAGCCTTCTCTGAGCAGACCCAGCATGCTCCCGGAGTTGTTGCAGTGAACCCATACCCGCTGCCCATCCAGTTCAACTTCCACCAGGAATCGCTTCTCGCGGCGGCAGAAAAGCGCTGTCCGGCAACCGTTCGGAAAGGGCAGCTGTACCTCCAGGCTGAGGGCTGTCTTTTGTCCCATCGATCCTCCAGGAGTCTCCAAAACTGTCTCTTGCATTCTGACCACAAATCCGGTACGTTATGATGAACTGGTGGGTTTGTGCCCGGAGATCGTGGCGTTTTTGACATCGAGCAGGAAGCGAGGTGCAATGGCCGGCGATATTGTTTCATCCTCCAGTTTCGTTGAGAGAAGGAGCGGCAGGGACCGCCGAAGACGACCGACAACACCGTTCAGCCTGAGCAGTCTTTTCGGTTCCAGGCGACTTGGAAGGCGCAAAGAGGACCGTTTGATCCACTACTACGTCGACCGCTATGGCTGGCGGTCCGTGGGTGTGTTCCTGGCCTCGCTTGGGCTTTGTCTGGCTGACGCCTTCATGACGCTCCACCTCCTGAGCCGAGGCGCTCAGGAGCTGAACCCGGTGATGGACTTCTTCCTGCGGATCGGTCCCATTCACTTTCTGCTGGCCAAATACCTGGTGACCGGGGCCTCCCTCATGTGGCTCCTCATCCACAAAGACTATCCCCTCCTGAAAGGCCGTATCAAGGGCAAGAACCTGCTTCTCGCCGTACCCTTGCTCTACGCTGTCCTCGTGGTTTACGAGCTCTTCCTTGCCTTCGTCTATATACCCTGAGAGAGTCTTCGGCGGGGTGTCACAACCCTCGCCGAGCGATTCGGGCGGGGATCGACCCCGCCTCTGCAGGTGATACCACCCATTGCACAGGGGGCGAGATTTGCCTCCGCTCAGCCCAATCGTTGCCTGAGCGGGCTCCGCATTCCCAAGCAGGCTTTGATAGGAATGTCTCAGAGCGAGTCGAAAAAGGCCTCGGCTGCGCATGCCTGGATTCCCGCGAAGGCGGGAATCCAGGATCAATAAGGGTTCTGGACCTCCGCCTTCGCGGGGGTGACAATGCAGGATGCACTTCTTAGACACCCTCTCAGCTCGTGGGGCCTTTGGCGCCGTCCTTGATCCAGCTCTCCAGGATCTTCACTTCTTCATCGCTCAACCAGGGCGGGCCGGTCATGGGCATGCGCGGCTCCTTGGCTCCCATGACACGCAAAACCAGGGCGCTCTTTTCAGGATCACCCGGCACAACCACCGGCCCATCTTTGCTTCCCTTCATGATGCTGTCGTAGCTGTCCAGCCTGAGACCGCCGCGAGGCTCGGCCCCTGGACGAGGTCCATCGTGAACCAGGAGGTTCC
>CAZEOY010000012.1:1590-16232 GCA_964513835.1 uncultured Syntrophobacteraceae bacterium | reverse complement strand
CGGTTTTGTTCGGATTCTTCGGCAGAATCGATTTCGCCGTGGTCGAGGCCACGGAAATCACTCCCGACGGCCGTGTCTATCTCACCACATCCATCGGAGCATCCCCCACGTACCTGAGTTACGCCGACCGGGTGATCATCGAGCTCAACCGAGGGCATCACGCAAGACTTCGTGAGATGGCCGACATCAAGGTTTTGCCGACCCCTCCCCACCGGAGTCCCATTCCCATTTATGAGCCCATGACCCGAATCGGTTGGCCTTATGCCTATGTCGACCCGGACAAGGTCGTCGGTATCGTTGAGAACGAAGAGTCGGACCACGTGGTTCCCTTCGATGCGCCTGACGCATCCAGCCACAAGATCGCCCAGTTTCTCGTCGGTTTTCTCATCGATGAAATGCGCGCAGGGCGCATACCCCCTGAATTTCTGCCGCTTCAGGCCGGTGTCGGCAACGTGGCCAACGGGGTCATGGCCGAGCTCGGGGCCAATCCTGACATTCCCCCCTTCATGATGTACTCGGAGGTCTTTCAGAACTCCCTGGTGGACCTCATGGAGAAGGGGAAGCTTCTCGGCGCCAGCGCGACCGCACTCACCGTGACCACGGACGTCCTCAGACGGATGTATGACAACATGGACTTTTTCTGCCCCCGCATCGTGCTTCGGCCCCAGGAAATCTCCAACCACCCGGGCGTTATCCGAAGGCTCGGGGTCATCGGTCTCAACACTGCCATCGAGGCGGATATATACGGCAACGTCAATTCATCGCATCTGTACGGCATGGACATCATGAACGGGGTGGGAGGCAGCGGCGAATTCGCCCGCAACAGCTATCTCGCCGTCTTCATGTGTCCCTCCACGGCCAAAGGCGGCAAAATCTCTTCCATCGTTCCCATGTGTCCGCACATCGACAACAATGAGCACTCCGTCCAGGTCATCGTCACCGAGCAGGGACTGGCCGACCTGCGGGGTCTGGGCCCAACTCAGCGCGCACGGAAAATCATCGACCACTGTGCCCACCCTGCATACCGTGACTACCTGAGCCGCTACATGGAGCGCGCGCGGACCGGGCATATTCCCCATGACCTCGCTACCGCCTTCGAACTCCACCGGAACCTGCTGGAGTTCGGGAGTATGCTCCCCGATTTGGGAGGTGACCGCTCAAGGCTTGTCTAGACTCCATCGAGAAGCTGTGCCCATTCGGAACGATGCCGTTCGACATCGCGGCCTCCCGACCTGCGTCGGCAGCCTTCCCGGCTTTACATTGAGTGAAGGGATGTTTAACAAAAATATATGGCGCGTTGACCTCGGTTGAGCAGGTTCTTGAGCACCAGTTCACTCCTCAACCGGACCGAGCGATTGATATAGATCTGGAGGACAGCATGAGACGGTACCTGAAATTCCTGGCCATTTTGCTCACCGTATCGATGATGTATGGTTGTGCCGGGATGAGCTATACGGAGCAGCGGATGCTTTCGGGCGGCGCCATTGGCGCTGCGGGCGGAGCGGCCATTGGGGCGGCAACAGGCAATCCCGCGGCAGGTGCGGCCATCGGTGGCGCGGCCGGAGTCGTGGGTGGAGTCATCGTGGACCAGTACGAAAAGAGCCAGGGCCGCTATTGACGATCCGTCGTGGTGGAGCCCTGTGATCACCCCGAGTAAGACATGACGCCAACTAGCGGCATGGATCCCTTTGCGGCCATGCCGTTTCTTAATGCCTCGCGACCGACACTCGATGCATCGAACGGAAAGGCCCACTCGGAGTAACCGAGCGGGCCTTTTCATTTGTGCCTTCCCCGTCGCAGCATCCCCGCAGCGTCTGAGAGTGCCGAGGGGAGATACCGGATGATCTTGAGCTAGGAGGAGACCTCCTCCTTCACCGATATGGCGATCTTGTAGAGGATCGTGAGCACGAGGAAGCCCGTGGCCCAGATGCCGAGACCAATCATGATCTCGGGGATGGTCGGGGCATACTCGTTGACATGTTCGAAGGGGTTGGGGATGAAACCTGCCACCACCAGGCCGAGGCCCTTCTCCAGCCACATGGAGGTGAACACGCAGACACAGGCGATTTTCAGAGTCTTCTCATCTTTCCGGGTCTTGGGATTGATGAGAAGCGCCAGCCCGGCAAGGGCCAGGATCACGAACGCCCACATGAACGGCACCAGCTTCCCGTGGCCTTCGAGCCCCACGAACAGGTACTCGAGAGCATGCTTATGGGACGGAATGTTGCTGTAGAAGGCCGTGAAGAACTCCAGCCCCACGAAGAAGATGCTGATGATCATGGCATAGGTCATGATGATCGACAGCCGGTCGATGGCCTCTTTGCCGGGATCGAACTTGCTGAACTTCTTCACCACATAGGACAGGAGGATCAGCAGCGCAGGACCCGAGCAGAAGGCCGATGCCAGAAAGCGGGCGGCCATGATGGCGGTCAGCCAGTAGTGCCGGCCCGGAAGACCGGCGTACAGGAAGGCCGTCACCGTGTGGATGGAGACAGCCCAGGGAATGGAGAGATAAATCAGGGGCTTCAGCCAATCCTGGTAGTGAACTCCCTTGCGCTCGGCATCGAGCACATTCCATCCCACAATGATGTTGATGAAGAGATAGCCGTTGAGCACGATCATATCCCAGAACAGGATGGAGTTCGGGGTGGGGTAGAGCAGCACGTTCAGCAGTCGCATGGGCTTCCCAAGGTCCACGATGATGAACAGGAGGCACATGGTCACCGCTGCGACGGCCAGGAACTCACCCAGGATGGTGATCCGCCCGAACACCTTCACATCGTGGAGGTAGTAGGGCAGCACCACCATGACCGCCGAGGCCGCCACGCCGACCAGGAAGGTAAACTGGGCGATGTAGAATCCCCAGGAGACATCCCGGGAGAGCCCCGTAATGGTCAACCCCTTGTTGAGCTGAACCAGGTAGGTCGCGAAGCCCAGCCCTATGAAGACCAACAGGATCGTCAGCCATCGGTAGTACTTCTGATCTCCGGAAAACGCCCTCTCAAGCATGTTGGACCCCTTATATGATGTAGTAGACGTTCGGCTCGGTGCCGAGCTCGGTTTTCCGTCGGATGGTGAAATTCGTATCCAGCAGCTTCCGAACGGGTGACTTGGGATCCGTCTGGTCGCCGAACACCAGGGCTCCCACCTTGCACGCCTCGACGCAGGCCGGCAGCTGACCCACGGCCAAACGCTCGTCACAGAAACTGCATTTCTCCACCACGCCGCGCTCGCGGCCGGGATACTTGTAATTCAGCTCCTTGATGTATTCCCTCGGCTCGCGGAAATTGAAGCTGCGTGCTCCGAAGGGGCAGCCCGCCATGCAGAACCGGCAGCCGATGCACCGATGGTAGTCCATCATGGTGATGCCGTCCGCACGCTTGAAGGTGGCCTGAGTCGGGCACACTCTCACGCACGGAGGATTGGAGCAGTGGTTGCAAAGCACGATAAAGGGTTTTCCCTTGAGCTTCTCGTTCGTGTAAGGGTTTCCGAGACCCGGGAAGGTATTCTCGTAATGCTCGGCCCAGATCCACTTGATCTCTTCCTGGGGATCATCGATGGTTGGAACGTTGTGGACCTTGTGGCAGGCATCCAGGCAATCCTTGCAGCCTTCCTTACCCTTTTCCCAGCACTTCTTCATGTCCACGACCATGGCCCACTTCTGCCCCTTGAGGGATTCAGGATTCGGCATCACCTGCGGTGCATTGCCGGCCGCAATCCCTTTGGCGAGCGGCAGGACCCCCAGCCCCAAAGCGCACAATCCGCTGACTTTCAGGAAGTCTCTTTTGCTCTTTTCCATTACTTGGCCTCCTTCGGGGCAACGTGACAGGTCCAACAGTAGGGGATTTGTGACGTGGCCAATCCTGCGTAGTTGTGGCACACGTCACAGAACTGGGATTTGTTGGAGTGGCATCGCATGCACTCGTTCTGGAGGCTCATGTTGTACTTCTTGCCGTCGGCCGCCACATAGAGCCGGTTGCTGTTGCGCACGACCTCGGTTCTCCAGTCGTTGAGCAGCTGCATGTGGCCCGTGATCATCTGCGCTTTGGGGAGAACACACTGCTTATCCTGCATCTGCTTGATGACGGGCGTATCGATGTTGGGCGTCGGCGCCGGAGCGGCCTTGCCCATGTTGTACCAGATGGGCACCGTGACCAGCACGACGAACACGGCCAGCCCGGCGAGGATGTACTTCCCATTATAGATCTTCATTCTCAGCTTCCTCCATTCCCGCTAGAGGTTCACCGCGGAGATCGGTGGTCCGCTCGGTTTCGCCCTCCATCACGAGAGCGTTCCCCACCAGTTCGTGAACGCCGGTGACGCCGACGCCAGGGACCCAGTAATTCATGAGCGGCGGGAGCACGGCACGGTCGATGGCGCAGATGCAGGACAGCATGTTCACGTCATGCTTCTCCTGGGTCCACTTGACCGCATTGGCCCGCGGCAGTCCGCCCCGCATTCGGAGCTCCATGACTTCGTCCGTGTTCAGACCCGACCCGCTGCCGCAGCAGAAGGTCTGCTCCCGGGTCGTCCCCGCCGGCATCTCGAAGAAGTTGTTGCAGACATTCTGGATGACGTAGCGCGGTTCATCGAAGAACCCCATGCCGCGGGATGTGTTGCAGGAGTCGTGGTAGGTCACCCGCAGGTGATCGTTGCGGGATGGATCGATCTTCAGCTTGTTGTTCTTGATGAGGTCCGCCGTGAACTCCACCAGGTGCACCATCTTGGTGGACTTGGCATTCTCGAACTTGGTCCCCGTGATGGGGGAAACGGGCTCCTCCAGGAAATCGGCGGGGCCGTTCATGGTATCCATGTACTGGTTGATGACACGCCACATGTGGCCGCACTCGCCCCCCAGGATCCATTTGACGCCCAGGCGCTTGGCCTCGGCGTACATCTTCGAATTGAGACGCTTCATCATCTCGTGCGACGTGAAGAAGCCGAAGTTGCCGCCCTCCGATGCGTAGGTGGACCAGGTGTAGTCGAGGCCGATTTCATGGAACAGCATCAGATAGCCCATGAGGGTGTAGGTGCCGGGATCGGCGAACACATCCCCCGAAGGCGTGATGAACAGGATCTCAGCGCCCTTGCGGTTGAACGTCGGTTCGACGCGCACCCCGTTCACGGCCTCGATCTCGTCCACGAAGAACTCGATCATGTCCTTGAAGGCGTGGGGCTGGATGCCCAGGTGGTTCCCGTTGTGGTAGCAGTTGGCCACCGGACCCATGATCCAGTCGATGTTGAGCCCGAGCAGGTTCAGGAGCTCACGGCCGATGATGGTGATTTCCGCCGTGTCGATGCCGTAGGGGCAGAACACGGAGCAGCGCCGGCATTCCGTGCACTGGAAAAAATACATGAACCACTCTTTGACCACGTCTTCGGTGAGCTCCCGGGCGCCGGCTATTTTGCCCATGAGTTTGCCGGCCAGGGTGAAGTCCTTGCGGTACACCGAGCGCAGCAGCTCGGCCCTCAGGACCGGCATGTTCTTGGGATCGCCCGATCCGATGTAAAAATGGCACTTGTCCGCGCAGGCGCCGCAGCGAACGCAGATGTCCATGAAGAGCCTCAGCGTGCGAAACCTGTCCAGCCGTTCCCGCAGACCCTCGAGGATGATCTCTTTCCAGTTATGGGGGAGCTTCCAATCCTCATCCAGCGGAGACCATTCCCTGGGGTTGGGCATGCCAACCGCCTCGACATTCTTGACCTTTCCCGGATAGGGGAAGTTTCCCGGCCTGAAGACCACCGGCGTGTCCCACCAGGGGGTCTTGGGCAGCGTGTGGTCGATCACAAGATCCTTAGCTTTGGGAATTGCAGCCATTTTTACTCCTTGTCCACTGGTAGTCCGGCCTCGATCATTTTCTCCCTGAAATGGTCCTCATACTCAGCGTACGTATGAGTCTTCACCGGATAATTCCAGGGATTGACGTGCCTTTTGATGCGGTTGTCATTGGGAAGGTTCCGGGTGGGGCTGAGGAAGACTCCGCCCAGGTGCATGAGCTTGCTGAAGGGGAAGTATGCAAACAGGACACAGACCAGGAGAAGGTGGATGTAAAAGATCACGCCGATTCCCTCGGGGACCTTGGGATGAAAGGTCACGAGGTTGATGGCGAGCTCCTTCACCTTGGTGATGTCGACCTTGATGAAGTATCGCATCAGGATGCCGGAAATGCCCATTCCCAGAAGGACGAACAGGGGAAAATAGTCCGCCGGGAGCGAAAGGTACTTGATCTGTGGGATGATGACCCTGCGGATGAAAAGATATGTCACGGCCGCCACGAAGAGCAGATCCGTGAGGTAGATTCCCGGCAGCCCCCACTGCAGGAAGCCGTCAGCACGCTCGAGGCCATGCAGGAACCCGGGAACGGGCTCCAGGAAAAATCGAAAGTGCCGGACGAAGATGATCAGGAAGGAATAGTGGAAAGCCAGGGCCGCCAGCCACAGCCAGATCTCCCATCGATAGGAGACTTTGGGACCTTCCCGGAACTCCAGCTTGGTGTTGCGGAAAAGCGACCGGAAGGCGAGCACTTCCAGAGCCATACGACCGATGGTCTGCAACGTCGTTGTGGGGTTGTCCAGTTTGTTCTGTTTGATCCACGGAAAAGACATCTGCTGGCCGGCCGTTGTCGTGATGCGGAAGGGGACCGGTGACTTGGCCCACTGGAGGACCCGAATGATGAACCCTCCCAAAAATGTGAAGATGGCCACGTACGGTACGACCACTCCGAAGAAGTAGGTCATGCCTGCCAGCTTCACGCCCGCAAAGGCCGCCGCAACTAGCGCCAGAACTATGATTAAGGAGAACTCCATGCCCATGTAACCATCCCTCTTTTTGAAACAGTTGTGGTTGTCAAGCGTCGCTGTCTCCCGATCCCCGCTCCGACTCCGGGAGCTCCGCCAGCAGGTTGGCGCGCTGGAGGAGCCGGAAGGACCTGTTCTTCACCTCGTTCACCCTGAGTTCGTACAACTTTTCACGACAGTCGGAATATACGTTGAACGCCAGGAGCGCCATCTCGTCGATCTTCTGCTCGAATTCGACCAGATCTTCCTCAGTGATCAGTTTCGTCCAGGCCTCCTTTTTCGATTCTTCTCTAATGATGTTCTTCAAGAGAAAGACAAAGGCAACGGCTTGGGCGGGTGAAAAATCCTGAACGGCCCTGACCCGGATGATCATGTCCAGGTAGCTGCGCATCTTGTCGGGGCGCAACTCCCCGGCCAGCTCACCGTAAACCCCCTCGAGGCCCTGCCGAAGCGTGTGGCCCACGGGGTTGCTGAACTGGTTCTTTTCCTTCAACAAACGATTGGCTGTTTCTGGATTGTAGGTCTCCAGAATGACTCGAAGCCACCTGTTCAGGATGGCGTTTTGCTCCTGCTTCAACAACCTTGTGACCTGCATGCCCATAAAACCTTTCGATTACGTTCTGAATGATGAGTGTTCGCTTCGCGCCATCCCCCCTTTCCCTTCGAAGACGTCCCCAGGTAGAGAACAAACCTCACCCGCCTCCGCCACGTCATCAGGCAAAAGACTCCAGGCGAAACAATTTTGTGAATGTCGGCACGTTAGACGAATTAAAAAAACAAGTCAAGCCGCAAACAGAGCCAACGGCCCGGAGGATCTGCTCTCACACGGACGGTATCAAATCTTGACAAAGCATGCCGACTGAGGTTCAAAGTTCCAGGTTCTCAAACGCACCTGGCAGCATTCGCTCACCCTCGGAGAAGAACACTCATGATCAAATACAACGGCATCAACCACCTGGCCATGGCCACCGGGGATATGGACCTCACGCTCCGCTTCTGGCGCGATCTTCTGGAAATGCGCATGGTGGCCGGACTCGGCAAGCCCGGATACCGCACTTACTTCCTCGAGATCTCGGAAAAAGATATGATTGGATTTTTCGAATGGTCGCACGTGGAGCCGGTGCCTGAGAAGGACCATGGCTATCCCGTCAACGGGCCGTTCATCTTCGATCATGTTTCCATCGGCGTCGAAGCCCGGGATGATCTCTGGACCCTCAAGGACCGCCTGGAGACCGCCGGATTCTGGGTGTCGGAAGTCGTGGACCACGGCTTCATCCATTCCGTCTACTCCTTCGATCCCAACGGGATCCCCATCGAGTTCAGCTGGAGCGTGGACGGTGTCGACCTCCGCGCTCACCCGGTCCTGGTGGACTCGAAGCCCTCCGGGGTCACCCTCGAAGGCCCTGAGCCCAACCCGGCGTTCCTGCCCGAGGTGGCATCCCCTACTCCCCCGGAGGAACAGCGCGTCTACCCCGGTGAAGGCGCCGAGCTCACTGCGGGCAGAAAGCGCAACTGGTTCAAGGATACCCCGTGATCACCCTGGTACTGACCGAAAAGCCTTCGGTCGCCAAGGATTTCGCCAAGGCGCTCCGAGTCGGCACCCGCAAGACCGGGTATTTCGAAGGCAACGACTACGTCATCACGTGGGCGGTGGGACACCTGCTCGAACTCGCCGAGCCGCAGGACTACGATCCCAAGTGGTCCAGATGGAGGATGGACAGCCTGCCCATTCTTCCCCGGCAGCTTCGTTACAAGCCGATCGCCAAGAACGAGAAGCAGCTGAGCGTGGTGCAGAAACAACTCAAAAGGAAGGATGTGGGTGACGTCGTCATCGCAACGGATGCAGGAAGAGAGGGCGAAGTGATCGCCCGCACGATTCTCCATTCCGTCAGCGGTTTCACCTTCGACAGGGCTTTTCGCTTCTGGACATCCCAGGCCCTGACACCCCAGGTTGTGAAGGAAACCCTCAGCCACCTCAAACCCAGCTCCGACTTCGACCGCCTCTGGCACGCCGGCCAGGCCCGGCAGTTCGCCGACTGGCTGGTCGGCATGAACCTCTCCCGGGCAGCCACGCTGAAATTCGGGAGCCACAAGGACGTCTTCTCGGTCGGCCGCGTGCAGACGGCGGTCCTGGCACTCCTCGTGTACCGACGACAGGAGCGGGATCGCTTCATCCCCAAACCCTACTGGCTGGTCCGGGCGGTCTTTGTGAATGACAAGGGTGCCTGGCAGGGAACTTGGTTTCGAAAGGACCAGAATCGATTCGAGGATATCGAGTCTGCGGAGCAGGTCCTGGCCCTGATTACGGGTCAGACGGGCCGGGTGAACTCCGTCAAGCGGGAAACGAAGCGGCAAGCCCCTCCCCCGCTATTCTCCCTGACCGACCTGCAACGCGACGCCAATGCCAAATTCAGCCTCTCCGCCAAGCAGACCCTGGATATTGCCCAGAAGCTCTACGAGGAGCGCAAATGCCTTTCCTATCCCCGAACGGACTCCCGGGTGCTCGGATCCCGCAACGTAGATCTGGCGGGACAGATCATCGGGAAACTGGCGGAGGCATATCCCGGGCTCTTCTCCGGCTACGACCCCAGACTGCTGACCGCAGCCAACAAGCGGGTTTTCAATGACGCCAAACTGACGGACCACCACGCCCTGATCCCGCTTGCTCCCCTCCCAGGCGGAGCAACATCCCAGGAGCAACGCATCTACGGCCTGGTGCTCAAGCGATTTGCGGCCGCATTTCATCCCGACTACGAGTACGAGGCCACCGAGATCATTACCGAAGTCAGGGGGGAAACATTCCGAACCAAAGGAAGCCGCCCTCTCAAACCCGGCTGGAAGGCGGTCTACGGAGCGGAGCCATCATCCGGAACGTCAAGGAAGGATGAGGGCGACGAGTTCGAGGATGAGAACCTGCCGCCTCTGGAGAGGGGTGACGAGGCCGGGGTGGATGAGGCAAGGCTGGAAGAGAAGGCCACGCAGCCCCCGCCGGAGTACACGGAAGCCCTGCTCCTCAAGGACATGGTGAACCCGTCGCGCTTTGTGAGCGAGGAGGAGCTGCAGAGGATCTTCAAAGGTGAGGTCGGCCTGGGGACGCAGGCCACACGGGCGCAAATCATTGAAACCCTGATTCTGCGGCGGTACGTGAACCGGGACCGAAAGCACCTCATCGCCACCGAAAAAGGCTGCCTGCTGATCGATCAGCTCCGGCGGTTCGAGCGGGCAAAGGCCCTGGCAAGCCCTGAAGAGACGGCCCGGTGGGAAATGGAGCTCGAGAAGATCGCCCGGGGCATGGGACAGCCGGAGGCCTTCATAGCAGTGATCCGGGAGTTTGTGGAAGCGGGCATCCGGGAGCTCAAGTCCACGTCGGGGAGGCCGCCGACAACGAACCGGACCATTGGAAAGTGTCCGGCGTGCGGCGGAGAAATCATCGAGGGCCGAAAAGGGTTCGGGTGCAAGAACTGGCGCCCGCAGAGCGGTGGCTGCCGCTTCGTCATCTGGAAGGAGGTTTGGGGACGGCAAATCGATGCAGAAACGGTTCGACAACTGCTCACGGGAGAGCCGGTGGGGCCTTTGATCTTTCGATCCGAAAACGGGCAGGATTTTACCGCTTCGCTCGTCCTGGAGCGCCACGAAAGCGGGGATCGTGCTCCCGGGTCCTGGACGACCCGACTCCTTGTTGCCGAAATGCCCATGGGGGCAGGTGACTCCATCCCAAGTCGCACGCCACCCCCCTCACCCCTGGACATCATCGGCCGCTGCCCGCGCTGCGGGGGCCAGGTCATCGAAGGCAGGAAGGGTTACGGCTGCTCCAACTGGAGACCCGAGGACGGCAAGTGCTCCTTCGTGATCTGGAAGGTCGTGGCAGGCAAGACCCTTTCCAGAAAGGCCGTCACCGATCTGCTGAAAAAGGGCGAAACCGCCACATTGAGAGGCTTCACCGCCAGGAGCGGGAGGAAGTTCTCCGCCAAACTCCGACTCGAGGGGGAGGACTTCCGGACGACCTTCGTCACGGGAACCCCGTCCGAGTCGACTGAGCGTTGAGCCGGCCATATTGGGCGCCGTATCTTCCGTGCTCGTAAAGTCAAAGTCCATTGACCTCCCTGAAAAGATGAAGGGATTGTGTAGGGCTTCCAGCCAGTTCAAAATAATAATCCTTATCGACACCCGATAAATGGAGTTGCATGATGTCCCTCAAATGGCTTGTGTTGATCGGCGTCGTACTGGCCCTCAGTGGAACGGGATACGCTCAGGAGAATCCGGAGACGCCCCCCGCTTCACAGACTCCACCTCCCCAGAGGATCCCGCTGGTTCTATCGGACAGGGCCGAGGAGGCCGTCCAGATCTCCGTCACGCAGCACTCCCTTGTGAGCGACACGGTGACCCCTTACACGGCCAGGACCGGCTGCCTGCCCCTCAAGGACGAGGCCGGCCAACAGACCGCCGAAATCTTCTTCGTGGCTTACGAGAGGGATGACATCGGTGAAGCGGTTGAGCGGCCCGTCGGCTTCGTCTTCAACGGAGGGCCGGGGGCATCGTCCCTCTGGCTGCATTTTGGGGCCATCGGCCCCAAACGCGTACCTCTCGACCCCCAGAAACCCGAGTCACCCGTTGCTGAGCGGCGGCTCGTCGACAACGATCTTTCCTGGCTTGCCTTCATGGACCTCGTCTTCGTGGACCCGGTCGGCACGGGGTACAGCCGCTCCAGTTCCGGCAAGGATGACAGACGTTTCTATTCCACACGGGAAGACATTCGCGCCATGTCCGACTTCATCCGCAGTTTTGTCACACGATTCAACCGATGGCCGTCTCCCAAGTTCATTGTCGGGGAGAGCTACGGGGCCATCCGCGCCGCAGGGCTCGTACAGGACCTCTTCGAAAACTACGGCATGAATGTCGACGGACTCGTCCTCATCTCGCCGGCCCTGAGCCTTCCGGCCATCACTTTCGGAGCCGGAAACGACCTCCCCTATGCCCTGTTCCTGCCTTCGTACACGGCGGTTGCCTGGCATCACAAGAAGCTGCCGCAGGATTTGCAGAAGAACCTGGCCGATGCGCTCAACAAATCCGAGCAGTGGGTCCACCAGGAATACTGGGGCGCCCTCCTGAAGGGCAACTCCCTCGGGGAGTCCGAGCGAAACAGGGTGGCGGAGGGGCTGGTGCGTTATACGGGGCTTCCCCGATCCCTGGCGGAAAGGGGTCGTCTCCGGATCGAACGGTCGGATTTCCTTGCCGAATTGCTGCGCGACCCGAAGCTCCATGTGAGCCTGTTCGACGGAAGGGCCACCACCAACCGCAAACCCGCCGGCATCTACGATGACCCCGGCCTCGAGCCCACCATCGGCCCCCTGACGACCTCGCTTCTTCACCATCTGAAGGACGAACTGCGCTACGACACGGATCGGCCCTATCGATTCTTTTCAACCGAAGTCAATGCGCAATGGGACTGGGAAACCTCCCTCGAGGGCTCCAGCACCGGACTGGCCATGCTTCAGAGAGGGATGAACCGGAACAGGAAGCTGAAGGTTTTTGTGGCCGCCGGGATTTACGATCTCGACACCCCCTACGCTGCCACGCAGTATTCCCTCAATCACCTTGCCATCGATCCGGCCCAGCAGAAAAACATCGCCCTGAAGACCTACGAGGGGGGCCACATGCCGTACACGGACACCGCCACTCTGAAACAGATGACCGGAGATGTTTCGGATTTCGTGAAGAGCGCGCTCCAGAATTGAACAGCCCTCCACTTGACGGTCAATCCCCAGGAGAATTTCATCTGCCGAGGGATCTCCTCGCTCGTGCCTTTCCAGCGCGCACATCGACCCCGGGCGAAGCACGCCTCATTTTTATGCTTGGAAATCAGGAATGCAGCTGTATGCTACACTCAGATTGGGGTGTCGGTCCGAGGAGGCGAGATGCGGGAACGTGGGAGAGCCTGCGATGGTTAAGATACTGGCAGTTTATGGGAGTCCGCGGCGCAAAGGCAATACAGCCCTTCTCCTCAAGGAGGCCGTTCGGGGAGCTCGTGAAGAAGGTGCGGAAGTGGAAGAGGTGATCCTTCGGGACCTCAAGATATCACCGTGCCTCGAGATCTATGGCTGCAAGAAGGCCGGGCGATGCGCCATCCAGGATGACTTCCAGCCGCTTTACGACCAGCTCCTGGACTGCCAGGGACTCATGCTCGCTTCACCCATTTTCTTCTACTCCGTGAGCGCCCACACCAAGAGCATGATCGACCGCTGCCAGTCCCTCTGGGTCAAGAAGTACTGGATCGAGCATTCCGAGATGGTCATCCGGGAGCCGCGGCGCCGCGGCCTATTCATATCGGTGGGTGCGACCAAAGGCGCCAGGCTTTTTGACGGCACGCTCCTGACGCTCCGTTACTTCTTCGATGTGCTCGACATGGAGCTCTGGAAGAGCCTTCTCTATCGGGGCCTGGACTTCGAAGGGGATATCCGGAAACACCCCGAGTATCTCGAGGAGGCATACCAGGCCGGTGGCGAGCTGGCTCGCACCATCCGCCAGTCCATGCAGGAAGCGGCGCCGTCGCAATGATCTGCGCTTTTGGGGGTGCATACGGGGCATAAGCCCCCTCAGGATATACAGGACCGAGCACCAATGCCGGGGTCTTCAACTTGAATCTCGAAACCCGAAACACGAAACCTCTCTTTCCAGACCCCCCTTCAAGTCCCTGGCAATCGCTTACTCTGATCCGGCCTTATTTCCGGGAGCATGCCGGCCGCATTGTGCTGGGCCTTCTGTCCCTGGTCGTGGTAGACCTCCTGCAGCTGTTCATCCCGAGGGTGATCAAAGTGGTGGTGGATGACCTGCAGGAAGGTCGGGCCTCGGAGCCGGGCCTCCTCAAGTATGCCGGCATCATCGTGCTGCTGGCCGTTCTGATCGCCCTCCTCCGCTACATTTGGCGGCTGCTCCTGCTCGGATTTTCGCGCCTTCTCGAGACCGACCTCAGGAACCGTTTCTTTTCTCACCTTTTGTCCCTGGACCGCCCCTTTTTCCAGCGCAGAACCACGGGAGAGATCATGGCTTTGGCCACCAATGATCTTTCGTCTGTGCAACAGGCCGGCGGGATGGGCGTTGTTGCCGCGGCCGACGCCATTTTCATGGGCATCGCCGCCTTCGCCTTCATGGCCTACATCGACCCGCTGCTCACGGTCATCGCCATCTCCCCCATGCCGGTCCTGGCACTCCTCACCCGATTTCTCTCCTCCAGGCTTCATCAACGTTTCAACAAGGTGCAGGAGCAGTTTTCGCATATCACCGAGTTCGTGCGCTCCACTTTTTCAACCATCCGGATCATCCAGGCCTACAACCAGGAGAAGCCCCAATCGGAGCGCTTCGATGCGATGGGGCGGACCTATGTACGGGACAACCTGAGGTTGGCCGTGGTCTACGGCACTCTTTTCCCCGTATCCGGGTTCATCGGCAACCTTGGCCTGCTCTTCGTTCTCGGCCTCGGCGGGCGCATGGTCGTCCAGGGAGCCATCACCACCGGGGATTTCGTGGCCTTCATCAACTATCTCTATCTCATGACCTGGCCCATGATGGCTCTGGGGTGGGTGGCCGACCTCTTCCAGCGCGGGACGACTTCCCTCAACCGGATCCACACCCTGCTGAAGGAAGCGCCGACTCTGGGGTGCACCGCTGATCGGTCTTACCCGGCCATTCGGCGAGGGCACATTCAGGTCCGAAAACTCAGCTTCTCCTACCCTCAACACGACCGCCCGACCCTGCACGACATCGATCTGGATATCCCCGAGGGGGTGTTTCTGGGGGTGGTCGGGAGGACCGGAGCCGGCAAGACGACGCTCTGCCACCTCCTGGCC
>CAZEOY010000012.1:0-1580 GCA_964513835.1 uncultured Syntrophobacteraceae bacterium | reverse complement strand
TACCCCGTCGAGGACGGGACCATCCTGATGGACGGCCTGGATGTCAACCGCCTTTCCCTGGCCGATGTGCGCGGCGCCATGGCCTATGTGCCCCAGGATGTCGTCCTGTTTTCGGAAAGCATCGCGTTCAATATCGCCATGGGCAGAGCGGACGCCGACATGGAGGAAATCCAGAGGGTGGCCAGGGCTGCGGCGATTCACGATGAGATCGTGCAGATGAAAGATGGATACAACACCCGGATCGGGGAGAAAGGAGTGAAGCTCTCGGGAGGCCAGCGACATCGGGTGGCCATCGCACGTGCGCTGCTCCTCGACCGCCCCATCATCATCATCGATGACGGCCTTTCGGCCGTGGATATGGAGACGGAGCACGCCATCCTGCGCTCCATCGCCGAGTACCTGAAGGGGAGGACCTGCATCGTTGTCTCCCATCGCGTGGCTCCGCTCGCAGACGCCACCACCCTCATTGTCATGGATCGAGGGAGGATCGTCGCCCGCGGTTCCCACGAGGAGCTCATGGAACGGAGCAGCTACTACCGGACCATCTATGAACAGCAGACGCGGACGCCCTGATGCACTACGATTACGGATACTTTGAAGACGAGCACCTGGGCCAGATCAACGACATGCGGCTCTGGCGCCGCATCACCCAATTCGTGCGTCCCCAGTGGAGGTGGGTCCTTCTGTCCATCCTGCTCGCCTCCGTCATCACCGTCACTAGCCTTGCTCTGCCACGAATCGTCCAGGTAGCGATCGATCGCCATATCGTCAATACACAAATGGATATCGAACTGCGGCTGGCGGGCATCACCACCCTGGCCGGCGCCTTCCTCATCGCCATTCTCATTGGATTCATCGCCAACTTCCTCCAGGTGCTCGCCCTGGAATGGGCCGGCCAGAACGCCATGCACGACATGCGGCAGAGCCTGTTTTCCCATGTGGTGGAGCTCGATCTCGGTTTCTTTCACGCCCGCCCCGTCGGACGCCTCGTCACCCGGCTGACCAACGACATCCAGAACATGCACGAGATGTTCACATCGGTCATTGTAACGCTCTTCAACGACGGGGTGCGCGTGGTCGGCATCCTGGGAATCCTTCTGTGGATGAACTGGAAGCTGGCGTTGATTCTTTCAGCCACGTTCCCCTTGATGGTGGTGATCACCCTGTGGTTCGGCCGCCTCAGCCGGGATGCCTTTCGGGACATCCGCTCCCGGCTGGCCGGAATCAATGCATACATCCAGGAGGCCATCACGGGAATCTCCATCATCCAGCTCTTCCTGAGAGAAGGAGACACGCTCGCCCAATTCCGGGAGCTCAACGACCGCTATTTCAAGGCCACATTCACCCAGATCCGCATCTTCGGGATTTTCATCCCCCTCATCGAGGTGATGAACGCCCTCGCGCTGGCGCTCATCATCTGGTACGGCGGCGGAGAGATCCTGCGGAGCCGGATGACGCTGGGAGAGCTGACCGCCTTCATCGCCTACATGCGGCTCTTCTTTCAGCCCCTGCGCGAGCTCTCCCAGAAGTACTCCATCGTGCAATCCGCCATGGCATCGGCCGAGCGGATCTTTCAAATA
>CAZEOY010000011.1:11837-16611 GCA_964513835.1 uncultured Syntrophobacteraceae bacterium | reverse complement strand
GGCGGAGATGAGCTGGGGAACCTTGAGGATGATACGATCTGCTTCACTCAAGTGGCTCCGATAGCTTTCGAGGACATGGAAGGTGCGGGTGGGAGCTTCGTCGGGGCCGAGCAGCGGTGCATAAAAGGTATAATCGATCTCGAGCACGCCGAAATGCTCGAAGTACTCCTCCACACTCTCCACGGGAAGCACCTGATCCTGGAAGGAGCGTCCGCCGACACGATTCGTTCGGGTACTGATTTTCCCCTGGTACCGCTCGGGAGTATAAATCTGGCCGAGCCAGCCCGCGTATCGGTCGCTCGCTGTCCCCAGGGCGATCTTCGGATGGAGGTGGCGAAACCGAAACCGTTCGATATCGGCCCCGTTCATTTCCTGTGGTCCGGCGGATTCAAACTGCGCAGTACATCAACTCCTGGACGGCCCTTGTGAAGGAAACCGCCGATGGCTGTGGGGAACGCTTGAGTGGGGAGAGAATTGCAGCGCATCCGAAGATGCCGGGCCAACCTGCGATTCAGCTGCGCGATGAGCCGCTTCCGTTGCCATTGCCATTGCCGTTTCCGTTGCCATTACCATTACCGTGGCTGTTGCCGCTGCCTTTGACGGCTTCAAACAGACGAAGTGGGGGGATGTTCCGAAGTTCGAACCGAGCGTGCACGACGGGAAAGAAGCGCTCAAGGTGCACTTTCAGGTGCTGATCTGTCTGGAAGCAAGTCTGGTAGACCAGGAATTTGCCGCCTTCTTTGAGAGCTCGGTGGGTGTTGTAAAGGATCTTTTCTTTGATGTCTTTCGGGAGCCAGAAGAACGGAATACCCGAAATGATGTAGTCGGCTTCGGACTGCCTGCAGGCCTTCAGCGCCTCAAGCACGTTTTCGGCGCTGTCGTTGATGATGGTCGCGCGAGGATCGTGAATTCGTTTCTGTAAGATGGACTTGAAATCCCTGTTGCGCTCTATGGCGATCAAATGGGAGCCGTTCTTCATGTTCTTCAGAAGATAGTCGGTGAAGACACCCGTCGCCGGGCCGTACTCGATGATCACGTTGTTTCGATCAAAGTTGATGTTGCTGCAGACTTTCCTGACTCCGAAAGGGGACGTCGGAGTGATGGATGCTACATCCCTGTCCTTAAGAAAGGTTCTCATGTACGCCATCGTGTGAAACATATCAGCTCCTGATATCCGTATCGACGATCCGTGGCTGTGACCCTTGGGAATAGCTCATTACTGAATGAAATAATGCCCCGGGTTTTCTTGACGGGGGACCTTATACCAGATTTTCCTTGAAATGGATACTTTATGAATGTGCTGTTTGCAAGATGGAAGATTCCTTCCATCGGAAAGAAATCGGTCCGGGCCGGTTCACGTTTCGGTTCTGTGACCTACTCGCGTCTCAGGTGGTTTACCCTCTCTCCGGGCCACATTCGTTGACAAGTCTCGTTGAGTTTGGCACTAAGGTCACGGCGTCTGATTCCGAAGGAACCGGGAAGGCGGAGTTGTTCCGAAGGTCTCTCGGGGTTATGTATGCCGGGTATGGGGAAAGTGAGCGCGTAAGATCCCCTGAAAGGGTGGATGATGCGGTTTTGATGATGGCTATGTCGGGGATCGCGCCCTGCTCATCGATGTCTTCGCCCTTGGTCGGATTCGTGTCGCTCTTTGATTCAAGACGAACGCTTCGCGGCGTTTGAACGAGACACACTCAGTATGGATGGCAGGAAAGGACCGGATTGCCCGCATCTCTCATTGATTACACTCCCAGAAAAATCCTGGTCATCAAGCCCAGTGCTCTGGGGGACGTGGTTCACAGCCTGCCGTTTCTCAGCGCCATTCGAAAGCGATACGGGGATGCGGAAATCCATTGGCTCATCGCCCGGTCGTTCGAGGATCTCCTCCGGAGCCACCCCATGATTTCGCGACTGTGGGTCATCGACAAGGATCGGTGGAAGCGGCTCTCCAATGTTTCTGCAACCGTGCGTTCCCTGCGGGTGCTCATGCGACAACTGAGAGCGGAGAGATACGACCTGGTGGTCGATCTGCAGGGTCTCTTCCGCAGCGGACTCCTGTGCGGGGCCACTCGATCCCCCGTACGCGTAGGATTCAGGGAGGGCCGGGAGGCGAGCCCCCTTTTCTACTCGCACCGAATCCGTGGCGGCAGAGACTGTCACGCCATCGAGCGTTACATGAAGGTTGCCCGGAGTCTCGGTGCTGATGCGGACCGGATCGAGTACCCCTTTGGATGGGATTTGAGCCCTTCTCACCATCCCGCAAATCTGCCTTATGACTATGTTGTCATGGCGCCGGCGGCAGGGGGTGAGGCCAAGAGGTGGCCGGCGGAGCGATTCGGACAACTGGCCTCGCGGCTGCCCTGGCCGTCCGTGGTGATCAGTGGAAGGAGTGATGCGCACCTGGTCGAGCAGGTGGTTGCGGCATCCAGCGGGAGGGCGTTGTCGCTTGCGGGAAAGACCAGCCTCAGGGAGGCCGCGGCGGTGATCCGGCGAGCCCGGGCTTTCATTTCCAACGACACCGGCCCCATGCATATCGCCGCGGCATTGGGTGTGCCGGTTTTTGCGGTGTTCGGTCCCACGAGCGCTGCGAGGACGGGGCCGTACGGCCCGGAGCACACCATCATCACGGCACGCCTCGCCTGCTCGCCATGCTACCGCAGGAAAAGATGTTCGAACTGGATCTGCATGGAGAAGGTCTCCGTCGACCGGGTATTGAGGTCCATTGAGGCGCGGCTGGGATCAGGGGCAGATTCACAAGTCCATGGCGGAGAGCCGTGAGATGGTCGATCTGAGTGTGGCGATCATCACGCGTAATGAGGCCGACAACATCGGGCGTTGCCTCGAAAGCCTGACCTGGGCCGGCGAAATCGTGGTGGTGGACCAGTTCAGCGAGGACGGCACACCCGAGATGGCCGAAAGCTGCGGAGCGAGGGTTTTTCAGGAGCCGTGGCATGGGTTCGCGAGACAGAAGAACATCGCCGTGGAGAGGACGACCCGGCCATGGGTGCTCAGCGTCGATGCGGACGAGCGGGTGACGGATTCCCTGCGTATGGAAATCGAGGCCACTCTGCGGGTCGATGGCCCCGAAAACGGTTTTTTCATCGCCAGAAGGAATTATTTCTGCGGTCAGTGGATCCGGTATGGGGGTTGGTATCCTGATTACAGCCTGCGGCTGTTCCGCAGGGGAAAAGGAAAATTTGAAGAGCGGGCCGTGCATGAAAAGGTGGTGGTTCAGGGGAGCGCGGGGTATTTGAAACATCCCCTCGAGCATTTCACCTATGCTTCCGTGAGTGACTACCTTCGACGTATGGAGCGCTACAGCGGGCTGGCGGCTCATGAGATGGCACGCCAAGGCCGGCAGCCCCGATGGCATCATCTGGCCCTGAGACCCCTCTTCACTTTCATCAAGATGTATGGTTTAAAATTAGGTTTCCTGGATGGCCGGGCAGGTTTCTTCCTCGCCATCTCTTATGCCTATTACACTTTTTTGAAGTATTATCGCCTGGGGTCCGATCCAGCCTGATTCATACAAGGAGGTCTCAACTGCACCATGGAGCTGTATAAACGCCTGCTCCTCAATGCCAGGCCCTACTGGCGCCGTGTGGTCCTCGCCATGCTGTGCATGTTGGGTGTGGCGGGCACAACGGCGGCCACCGCATATCTCATCAAGCCTGTCCTGGACGACGTTTTCATCAGAAAAGACATGACGATGCTCCGCATCCTTCCGGTCATCGTGCTCGTCATTTTCGCCGTGAAAGGGGTGTGCTCCTGGTGCAATTCCTATTTCATGGCTTATGTCGGCCAGAAAGTGGTGGCTGAGTTTCGCGAGCGTCTCTTCAACCACATGCAAACCCTGCCCGTGTCCTTCTACGACAAAACCCCCACGGGAGTGCTCATGTCGCGCATCATCAATGACGTGGGAGTCATGCAGGGAGCGGTTACGGAGTCGGTCGCAGGGCTCCTGAAGGAGATATCCAGCATCATAGCGCTGATAGCCGTCATTTTCTATCGGGATTGGGAACTGGCCGTTGTGTCGATTCTTGTCCTTCCTTTTGCTTTTCTGCCCGTCATCAAGCTGGGCCGCAAGGTGCGCAAGATCGGCAAGAGAAACCAGGAGTCCATGGCCAGGATCTCGGTGACCCTTCACGAGACCATCACAGGGAACCGCATCGTCAAAGCCTTCTGCATGGAAGAGTATGAGAGGAAGCGCTTCGCCAAGAACAATGCCGCCTATTTGGGACTGGTACTGAAATCTGTGAAGGTGCGGGCCCTCTCCAGCCCGATCATGGATCTGCTCGGCGGCCTCGGGATTGTGGCCGTGATCTGGTATGGGGGCTACAGCGTCATCCGCGGTGTGTCGACGCCGGGGAATTTCTTCTCGTTCCTGGCCGCCTTGATCATGCTCTACGATCCCGTGAAGAAGCTCAGCAACATGAACAACACCATTCAGCTCGGCATGGCGGCAGCCGAGCGCGTTTACAAGATCCTGGATATGGAGCCCGAAATCGCCGACAGGTCCGGAGCCGCCGAGCTGCCTTCGGACATCCGGTCCGTCGATTTTCAGGATGTGACCTTTGCCTATGGCGACGAAAGGATCATTCAGGAAGTCAATCTCAAGGTGAATGCGGGGGAAGTCATCGCTCTGGTGGGCATGAGCGGTGCCGGCAAGACCACCCTGGTCAACCTCATCCCCAGGTTTTACGACGTCACCGGCGGGCGGATTTTAATCAACGGCATCGATATTCGCGACGTGACGCTCAAATCCCTCCGATCCAGG
>CAZEOY010000011.1:0-11827 GCA_964513835.1 uncultured Syntrophobacteraceae bacterium | reverse complement strand
AACATCGCTTACGGTGACATCCGCAAGAGCGAGGAGGAGGTCGTTGCGGCAGCCAAGGCGGCCAACGCCTACGATTTTATCATGAAGATGCCCGAGGGTTTTGCCACGAAAATTGGAGAGCAGGGGGCGAGGCTGTCAGGGGGCCAGCGACAGAGAATCTGTATCGCGCGGGCGCTCCTCAAAGATGCTCCCATTCTCATTCTGGATGAAGCGACTTCTTCCCTGGACAGCGACTCCGAATTGGAGGTCCAGCGGGCCCTGGAAAATCTCATGGTCGGTCGGACGACGTTCATCATTGCCCATCGTCTGTCTACCATCAAGAATGCCGATCGGATCATTGCCCTGGCAGAAGGGCGTATCGTCGAGGAAGGCCGGCACGATGAGCTTATGCGGTCAGGGGGCGAGTATCAGCGACTCCACGAGCTGCAGTTTTCTCAGGTCGAGGGTTTCAGGTAGCATAAGGTTCTGGAAAATGAACGGGATGGAAGATTTGAATGGACGGCTCCTGCCGCCTGCCGGGTCTGTTTCATGAGCTTGCTTCCGCGAAAGGCTCGTGAAAAGGCAGACCCGACTCGCTACACCATCAGGCAGTTTATCGAAAGGGCCGCATCAGAGATTTCCGAGGGAGCGCGAGTACTGGACGCCGGCGCTGGAAACGGGAGATACCGGCAGTTTTTCTCACGTCAGCGGTACATTGCCGCGGACTTCTGCAAGATTGAAGGTAAGAATTACAGGAAGATGGACGTGGTGACGGATCTGATGCGACCTGGATTCCGGGATGATTGCATGGATGCCGTCATCAACATCGAGGTCCTGGAGCATGTTCGCGAGCCCTTGGAGCTTCTGAAACAGCTCGCGAGGATCCTCAAGCCGGGTGGGTCTCTTTATTTGTCGTGTCCCCTCCATGGCGGTGTTCACGAGGCGCCTTACGATTTCTATCGGTTCACCTGCTTCGCCCTCCGGGATCTCATGGAGAGAGCCGGCCTGGAGGTCCGGTATCTGGGGCCCATGGGCGGATATTTTTGTCTGATGGGGAAACTCGTCAGCCGCCTGCCTTTCCAGTTCGAGCAGCCCGAAAAGGGGCGTTTGAATCGTCTGATGTTCAGGATTTGTTTCATATTTCTGAAAGAGATCTTCCATTACTGGATACCGTTCTTCCTGGTCCATTTGGATTTTCTGGACAAGGCCAGGAACTTCACCATCGGGTACCTTTGCCACGCCGTCAAGCCACCGACCGCCGCCGATGAGCTCCGGAGCGAATGATTCTCGCATGAAGCCTTTGCCGATCCAACTGGTCCGACGGGCCTTGTTCATCAAGCTGCGCCACATTGGAGATGTCTTGTTGACTTGCGCGACCTTCAAGGCCCTCAAGGAGTCGAATCCCTCGGTCTGGATCGCTGTGCTGGTGCCTGCAGGTACAGAGTCCATGCTGACGCTTCACCCGGGCATCGACGAAGTCATTCCCATGAGGCGTGGGGCCGGAGTCTGGAATGATATCCAGTTGATTCGACGGCTGCGAAAAGAGCGGTTCGACCTTGCCGTCAACATGACCGAAGGAGATCGTGGAGCGATCCTCGCATTCCTTTCCGGGGCTCGATTTCGGTTTGGAGTGGATCCTTTGGATCGGGGTTTTTTTGGGAAGAGACTCCTCTACACCCATCTGATACCACCCGTGTATGACGGACGGCATCGCGCATTGATGGATCTGGATGTGCTGAAGCCGCTGGGCATCCATCGCGGCACAGCCGAGGTAGAGCTGTTCGTATCACAGGCAGACCAGGAATTTGTGGACAGTTTCCTCGGGGAGTTGGGTTGGTTGGAGGGTCAGCCTCTCGTGGTGGTGCATCCCACCTCCCGATGGCTGTTCAAATGTTGGAGAGATGAGGCTGTGGCGGAGGTTGTGGACGGCGTGCAGTCCCGAGGCTTCCGGGTGGCCCTCACCAGCGGCCCGGATGAGAAGGAGATGGAGCGCCTGGCGCACATAGCCGGCCTCTGCCGAAGCCGTCCCCTGGTACTGGGGGGAAGGCTCTCTCTGAAGCAGCTGGCGGCGCTGCTGAAGCGCAGTGACCTCTTCTTCGGTGTGGACACGGCCCCCATGCACATGGCGGCGGCCCTCGGGAAACCTGTCGTGGCGCTGTTCGGACCATCGGATTCCGCGGTATGGGGCCCATTGACACCCTTGCGGCATATCATCGAGAAACGTCGAGACTTTCCGTGCATTCCCTGCCGGCAGGACGGCTGCGACGGCAGCAAAAGAAGCCGGTGCCTGGAGGCCATCACCGTGGAGGAAGCCATGGGGGCCATTGACGAGATGATGGGGGCGCATGCCGGGGCGGTCTCGAGCAAGACGTCCTCATGAGTGCGACCCGGACCATCCTGTACGTCTCGCACACGCCGGCCCTGAAGGGGTCCGCCGTGAGTCTGGTCCAGCTGGTGCTGGGGCTGGACGCGTCCCGTTTCCGTCCCTGCGTGGCATTCTCCAAGCCCGGATTCCTTGTCGATGACCTTTTGGCCCGGGGGCTGTCGTGCACCGTGCTGAACGAGCGGGGTTTTTGGGGATGGCGCCTGGTGCGGCAGGCAAGGAGCCTGATGGGGCGCGAGAGGGTGGATCTGGTTCATCTGAATAGCGCTGTCCCCTTTTGCAAGTATGTCGGCATCGCGGCCCGGACCCTCGGGCTGAAGGTGGTGTGGCACATCAGGGAGGATCCCCGGGGCAAAAGAGCTCGCAGGCTCAGGAAGTGGATCCGGCTTCTTGCTCACAGGGTGATCGTGGTTTCTTCGGAGCTGGAGGATGCCTTTGAGGCCTTCCCGGTGGTCAAGATCTTCAACGGTGTCGATGTGGGTCGTTTTCATCCCGGCATTGATCGAACGCCGTTCCGGGATCGGTTCGGCATCCCTCCTGAGGCATTCCTTTTCGGGGTCGTGGGGACCATCGAGGAGCGTAAAGGGACCCTCCTGTTCCTCCATGCCGCCGAGGCGTTACTCAAAGCCGGGCGGGATGCCTTTTTCTCCATAGTGGGCGACGGCGCCGTTGAGGACGAACGGGCCGTTCGACACTATTTGGCGGGGCGGCCGACCCTGGCATCCCGGGTCGTTCTCACGGGGAGACTGGAGGACATGCCGCAGGTCATGGCCGGGATCGACGTCCTGGTGATGCCCTCCCTCTGGGAAGGCTTTCCGCGGAGCCTGATCGAGGCCATGGCCTCGGGCAGGGCTGCCATAGCATCAGGGGTCGGGGAGATCCCTTTCATCCTCGAAGACGGTGTCTGCGGCAGGGTGGTTCCAAAGGGCGATCGCGCCGCATTGAGTCGGGCCATGGAGGAGCTCCTGCACCGAAGGGGGGATCTGGCGGAGATGGGAAGGAGAGGGCGCCGGAGAGTGCTCGAGGAGTTCACGCTCGAGAAGCATGTGCGGACTGTTATGGGTGAGTATCAGAAGCTGCTCGGCCAAAATGGACCGGGCCTTGGAGCAGATGATGTGAAGGGTGTCCGGAAGTGAAGGCCCCATGAAGAAAATCCTCTTTCTTTTCGTAACGATGCCCGTGGGTGGGGCGGAGATGCTTTGCTTCGAGTTTCTGAAGGGGCTGGATCGGTCGCGCTTTGAGCCGATCACCTGCTGCCTGGACGGCAAGGGAAGCCTGGGGCATGAAATCGAGCGCTCGGGTTTCGAGGTGGTTTCTCTGGGCAGAATGAAGACACGGCGATTTGAGCCCGGAACCGTGGCTGCCGTGTCGAACCTCTTGATATCACGCCAAATTGACATCATTCACACGAATATGTATCATGCAAGTCTTTACGGTCGCCTGGGCGCCATCCGACTGGGGAGACGGAGGCCAAGGATTGTGACCGCTGTGCACAGCCTCTACACCGAGAGGAAGGCGCACAGGCTGTTCATCAGCAGGGCGCTCAACCGCTGCACGGACCGGATTCTTGCTGTGTCGCAGGCTGTCAAGGAAGACATTGTCTGCTACGAGAGGGCTCCCCGGGAAAAGGTGATCGTGCTTCCCCTGGGAGCCGACTTCCACCGACTGGACGTGGACCTTTCAGTGGAAGAGGCCAGGAGAAGGCTGGGTCTTGAGGCTTCTGACCTGGTGCTCGGCACCGTGGGGCGTCTGGTGGAAGCCAAGGGGCACCGTTACATGCTGGAGGCCGTGGCCATTCTCCTCGAGCGGGGGCTGCCCTGCAAGCTCATCGTTGCGGGAGCCGGGAGACTGGAAGAGACACTGCGACGTCTGGCCGCCGAGATGGGTATCGAGGATCGGGTCCTGCTTCTTGGCCAGCGCAGGGACGTCCCCGAGCTGTACCGGGCCATGGATCTCTACCTCATGGCTTCGGTGTCGGAGGCGGCCTCCATTGCGCTTCTCGAGGCCATGGCTGTGGGGCTGCCCTGTGTGGTCACGGCGGTGGGAGGCATGGTTGACCTTGTGGAGGGCGGCCGGTGTGCGCGGATCGTTCCCCCGGCGGACCCTGCCGCGATGGCGGATGCCATTGATGCACTGTACCGGTCCCCAAGCGCCCGCTCCTTCCTGGGGGAGGCCGCAAGAAGGAGGGCGCGCCAAAAGTTCGGCAAGGACGCTATGATCCGCAATCTGGAAGCTGTTTACGACGGCCTGTTTTGAATGACTCTTCCACGGTAGAAGGTGCGGTAATGATCCTTTCACACAAGTACAAATTCATATTCATCAAGACTAGAAAGACAGCTGGTACGAGTATCGAAATCAGCCTTTCACGCTACTGTGGAGAGCACGATGTCATAACGCCTCTGAATCCCGAGGATGAAGATATTCGAAGGGAAGTTAACGTATTTCCTCGTAATTATCTGGTTCCTTTGCGATTGTATAGAGGCAAGGAATGGCTGAGATGGCTCCGCGGATGGCGATTAAAATACTGGGATCACATGCCTGCAAAGCACATCAAGCGTTTCATTGGCGAGGATATATACAATAATTATTTTAAATTTTGTTTCGAGAGAAATCCTTGGGATAAGGCTATTTCCTATTATTATTGGGAGAATAGAAAAAATAAGTATCCTACTATTGATGATCTTTTTGAGAATAAAGAGATGTGTACAGATTTTCATAAATACAGTATAAATGGTGAAGTCGCAGTTGATTATATTGGAAGATATGAAAATCTCATGGAAGATCTCCATTATGTTTGTCAGAAGCTCGGAATTCCGTTCGATGGCTGGATGCCAAAGGCCAAGGGGGGATACCGCTTGGACAGGCGCAAGTATTACGAAGTGTTGAACGAATCCCAGAAGCAGTTCATCGATCAGTGCTTCAAAAGGGAGATCGACCTTTTCGGATATGAATACGAGCAGCACCCTTAATGTCATGGGACACCCCGGAAAGAAACGTCATCATCTGGGCAGGCTGAATCATTGGCGAAAATTCTTTTCATGATCATTGGCTTTCACAAGCCGAGCAGCAAGAAGAGAGTGCTGGACAGCCAGGAATATCTGGCATCCCGGGGGCACCGGGTCGAGGTCATGGAAATTCCGAGCCGTTTCTGGCAGCGGCTGACCTTTCTTCCCGGCATGAAGCCCTTCGATGTCATCGTCCTTCAGAAGAAGCTCTTTGGGGCCCTGCAGATCAGAGCTCTCAAGCTCTTCAACCGGAACCTCATCTACGATCTCGATGATGCGGTGATGTTTCACGAAATCGAACGGCGCGAGCCGGTGTCGGGGCGATTCTTCACTCGCTTCGCCAGGACGGTGGGTCAATGCCGGGGAGTCATTGCGGGGAATGGTTACCTGGCTGAATTCGCCAGGGTGGCCCGCGGGGAATGGGGGAGAGAATCCCCCGCGGTCCTGGTGCTGCCGACTCCGGTGGATACCCGAAGAATCAGCCCCAGATCCCACCGGTCTTCTGAGGGGGGCTTGCGGATCGGGTGGATTGGAACCCGCGGAAATCTGGGGCATTTGAAGTCCATTGCAGGACCGCTGTGCAGCGTCCTGCAATCTGTTCCGGGAAGCCTCCTCAGAGTGGTCTCGGACGGCGAGCCCCGGCTGGATGGCGTCCCGATCGAGTACAAGCCATGGCGGGCTGAAGACGAAGTTGCGGATCTGCAGAGCTTTGACGTGGGGATCATGCCCCTCGAGGACAACCTCTGGACCAGGGGGAAGGGGGGGTTCAAGCTGCTGCAGTACATGGCGGCGGGAGTGGTCGCTGTGGCGTCGCCCGTCGGAATCAACACCGAGATCATACGCCACGGCGAGAATGGATTCCTTGCCCGTGAGGATTTGGAGTGGGAAGTCGCTCTGAGGCGTTTGCTGGAAGATGCCGAGCTGAGACGTCGCCTGGGGAACGCCGGGCGCGCAACGGTTGAGCAGTCTTACTCGCTGGACGAGTACAATCGGCGTCTGGCGGCCTTCCTGGAGAGTCTCCTCTAGTGCGCATCCTGCATACGGAATCATCAAAGCATCTGGGAGGCCAGGAGCTCCGTGTCCTCATGGAGATGGAGGGGCTGCTTCCGTACGGTATCGAGTCGGTTCTGGCGGCCGTGCCCCGTTCGGGGATCGAGCGGGAAGGGCGACGCCGGGGGGTTCGAGTCCATTCGGTTTCCATGCGAGGCAGTGTGGATCCGAAAGCCGTGGCACGGTTTCTCTGGATTCTGAGGCGCGAGGCGATCGACCTGGTGTGCGCCCACGGCTCCAAGGATGGCTGGAGTGCGGGAATTGCCGCGCGGCTCCTGGGGTTGAAAGTCGTACGGTGCCGTCATGTGGCCAATCCGATCCGCAGCCATTTCTGGGGGCGGTTGGTCTACAGCCGCCTCTGCGACCTCATCGTGACGACGGCCGAGTTCATCAAAGCCGGCATGGTTGAGCGGGGTGTCGAGGCCGGGAAGATCGTTTCCATCCCCACCGGCGTAGACCTGGAACGGTTTCACCCCGGTGTGATGAAGGGTCGTTTTCGTTCCGAACTGGGGTTGGATGGAGACACTCCCCTGGTGGGGATGATTTCCGTTTTGAGAGGCGACAAGGGCCCGGACGTATTCATCATGGCTGCTGAGCACTTCCTGTCTGGGAGATCGGATGCCTTTTTCGTGCTCGTGGGTGACGGGTGGATGCGGTCCATTTTGGAGGAGAGGGTCGAGAAGTCGCCCTTTCGCGACAGGATTGTACTCACCGGATTTCGCAGGGACATCCCTGAAATCATGGCAGATCTGGATGTGCTGGTGCTTTCTGCGAGGATTCCGGAGGGGGTTCCTCAGACCATTCTTCAGGCCCATGCCACGCTGACGCCGGTTGTGGCCTCCGACGTGGGAGGAATCAATGAGGTGGCCATTCCTGGCGAGACTGCCATCGGCATTCCCCCGGGGGATGCGGAGGCGGTAGCCGATGCGGTGAGGCATGTGCTGGGGGACCCCCGTGGTGCGAGGGCGCGGGCGGAAGCCGGCCGCGACTTGGTGCTCAGGGGGTATACCTGGCCGGTGACCCTCGAGAGAATGCGGGTTGTCTACAACCGGGTATTGATGATGTGAAAGACGGTTGAGCATGATGGATTGGATCAGGAAGCTTGTGGCGGGCGGGAAGTCGGAAGGCTTCAAGAAGCCGCCGGGCCCCAGGACCAGGCTTGAATTGGGGGAGAAGGTTCATCTTCCCAAGGAAAGCCGGGTCGGGAACCTCCTCACCACCATCGGGCGCGGAACCGTAATCAGGGGCCCGCTGACCGTGAGGGGCAAAGGGACGCTCATCATCGGCAATTACTGCGCCCTGGGTGAGGGAATTCGTGTCGTGACGTCCAACCACCACACCGGTGGTGCCAATGTACAGATCCGCCTCCAGAGAAGACTCGGCTTCAACGACATCAGCGGCGAGCCCCGACAGGTCTCCATCGGAAACGCTTGCTGGGTCGGCGACTGTGCCATCTTTCTTCCTGGCAGTGCGGTGGGGGATGGGACCATTGTTGGAGCGGGTGCTGTGGTCACCAAATCCTTTCCGCCTTTTTCCGTCGTTGGCGGCAATCCGGCAAGGGTCCTCAAAATGCGCTTCACCGATGAAGTGCGGGATGCATTGTTGCAGCTGGCCTGGTGGGAGTGGCCCGAAGACCGCATGGCCAGAAACAAGCCTTTCTTCAACCTGGACTTGAGCAGGGCAACCGGCGTGCAGCAAATATGGTCCCTGATCAGGGACTGAGGGAATCCCTGACGTGTTTCAGGCTCGCCTCTCAATGCCAATCACCGATTCTCGAAGCGAAGACATGCCAAGAGCCACCATTTTGCACACGGAGTCCTCCAACGGGTGGGGAGGGCAGGAAATCAGGATTCTGCGCGAGATGACCGGCATCCGGGACCGAGGTTACCGGGTCCTCCTGGCATCGCCCCCTGAAACTGCCATTGCTCAGCGCGCGATGTCGGCTGGATTTGAAGTTCTTTCGATCCCCATGAGCAAGCAGCGCCTGGTTTCAAGCATTCAGGCACTTCGCCGGAAGATCAGGGAATACGGCATCGCCCTGGTCAACACTCACAGCTCGACGGACAGCTGGATCGGCTCCATCGCCGGCCGGCTGGAGCGAGTGGCTGTTCTGCGAACCCGCCACATCTCATCGCATGTGAATGGAGATCCGCTCACACGTCTTCTCTATGGCTGGCTGTGCCATGAAGTGATCACCACGGGCGAGATCATAAGAAATCAGCTGATTCATGATCTGAGACTGGACCCCCAAAGGGTCCGGTCCATTCCCACGGGGGTCAGGACGCTCGATTATCGCCATGCCGACGGAAGAAGGGTCCGGCGTGAGCTTGGAATTCCGGAAGACTGTCCGGTCATTGGCATTGCTGCGGTGCTGCGGAGCTGGAAGGGGCACCTGGTGCTCCTCGATGCTCTGACCTCGGTTCGCTCGGCGCTGTCCCGCGTACGCCTGCTGATCGTCGGAGAGGGGCCCATGCGCGGTGCCGTTGAGAAACGTATTGCGGAGCTTCGGCTCGAGGACCAGGTTGTCATGACGGGGCACCGGGAAGACATTGCAGACGTCATCGACGCATTCGACATTGCAGTGATGGCATCCTATGCCTCGGAGGGAATTCCCCAGTTTGCGCTTCAGGCTATGGTTCTGGGGAAGCCCGTGGTGGCCTGCAGGGTGGGAGGAATCCCGGAAGTCGTTGTCCACGGAGAAACGGGTCTGCTGGTCGAGCCCAAAGATCCAGGAGGGCTGGCCGAAGCCCTTGTCTCCCTCCTGAACGATGGGGATGCTCGGGGTCGAATGGGCCTGAGAGGGCGAAAATTGGTGGAGTCGCACCACTCGTTCGAACGGATGCTCGACCGGGTGGAAGAGTGCTATGGCCGTCTGCTGGGGTGACAGATTCCTGTAAGTTCTTTTGCCTGTCTTTCCAGGCCGGGGTTGGGCCATCGTCATCCTGGCCGGGGTGGTTCACCATGCTGCCGGGGATCGGGTTCTTTCATCAGCTTTCCGCAATTCTTCTCGAGGCGGGTGCACCTGATACAATGGTTTCCAGGCAGAGGAGGACGAATTTGTGAAGCCTGAAGATCAGCTGGGTGCGCATGCGAACTGCCGTCCGGTAGGCGGCTAGCGCATTCCTTCGATTGCCCGCTTTCAGAAGCTTCACGGCATCCGTATAGCATTTGTTCCCTATGTTTTTCCGGAAGGATCTGCGCATTTTGCCTTCAAGCAGCTGGGCGTGCTTGGCGTAGAGCTTCACATAGTACGTGTACTTGCCGGGATAAATGATGGAAAACGAAGTCGGCTGGTCCCGTCTGGTCACGAGATACTCCGGCATACACTCAATCTTGGCCACAGACGCGATGCGCAGCCAGTAATCCCAGTCCTCGCAGTAGCGGAAGGTCTCGTCCAGAAGCCCCACGCTATCCAGGATGGACCGTTTGAAAAGCACGGTGGAGCTGTAAATCCAGTTCTGTTTCAAGAGGTCGTCCATGGCGCTTTCACCTTGGAGTTTTTCCACCGGGAACTCATGGATCTCCCCGTCGAGACCCAGACGACGCACGTAGCAGTAGACGAAGTCGGCCCCGCTTTTGCGCATAAAAGCGAGCTGTCTTTCAATCTTGTCGGGATCCCACAGGTCGTCATGGTCCAGAAGTGCGACATGATCGCCCGTGCAGGCCTTGAGCCCTGTGTTCCTGCCCGCCGCAATGCCCCCGTTCTCACGTTTGATGTACCTGATCCTGCCCTGTTCGGCGTAGTCCTTCACGGTGGATTCGGTTCCGTCCGTCGAGCCGTCATCCACCACGATCACTTCCAGCGCTCCGTACGTCTGGTCGAGGACGCTTTCGAGCGTTGACCTGAGCGTGCGCTCGGCGTTGTAAGCCGGTATGACCACACTAATTTTTTCCATGGATATACATCCTGTGTCGATGGCGTCAGCACCGCCCGGGAAGCCATTGGGCTTCGTTGGAGCTGAAAAAACCGTCCATTCTGCCTGCAAAAAGACTTCTGACGGGTTGCCCCTGCAGCGCTTGCGGCAGTGTCACGAGTTCTCTCCCTCAAGGAGAATCGTTCGGGCAAAATCTACATTCAGATATTTGTGGAGATACACGCCCACATACATTCGGAGCGCGCGCCGCAGAAAGGCATCATTGTAAACCCGGTAAGCTCGGATGTTTCTGAAGCCGGCCATCATCATGAGCCCGCCGAGCTCCTCGAACTTGTAAAAGGTCACATGAGTGGAATCCCCGAAGTACTGGTGCGGATGGTAAAGGTTTGGTGTGCTCAGAAGCAGCCGCCCCCCGGGTTTGAGCTTGCCTCGGAGGTTCTCCAGGAGCTCCAGTCCTTCCAGCAGCTCCAGGTGCTCAATGACTTCGAACATGAAAACAAGATCGAACTGCTCCTCAATTTCGGCCAGGCTGTAGAAATCCTGCTGGGTGTTGGGATCTATGTCCAAAGAGCGGTAATGAAGGCCGGGATATCTCTCCGCAAGCATTGCCGCGTATCGACGGTCGCCGGCACCCACCTCAAGGACATGGCTGTCCTGGTCCACATTGGCCAGGAGCCTGACCATGCGCTTCTTGACGATGGGCACATCCCAAATCTTCCCAACCTGCTTGGATACTCGCAGCCGGTTCCGGGAGAGCTGGCTCCAGCTCTCAATGCCCTTCATGATCTGCCTCCAGACCTGCAGGATGAGGGTCTCTTGGATTGCTCTGCCCTATCGCTCCTCAACCCGCCCCTGAGTGATGGAGCGGTACGGCTCAGCGCCTGGGGATTCCCAGTGCGTGGAATGATTGGCATTTTCGCATCGGCGGAGCGAAACGAAATGTAAAGAGCACTCAAAGGACAATTCCTGTAAGGCTCTCAAGCTTTTCGAGGTCCTTCTCATAGCGGGTCAGCAGGTTCTCCCTGGTTTGGGGATTGATGGGCGGCACCTTCGTAAAATTCACCTTTTTCAGTATCTTGAAGACTTGCTTTCTCAAGAAGATCGGCTGTTTGATCTTGTGATTCCATACATACTGGATCAGAGCGGATCGGGCGGTTAGAGAGCCTTCATTGTGGATTCGCAGGTTCGGAGTGAAATCCGTGCTCAAACCCAGGAAATTCAGGATGGCCTCGAGGGAAGCCATCGGTTGAGTCTTCAATTGGTTCAGCGTCAAGAAATGAAACTGATTCCGCTCAAATAGTGAAAAATACCTTTCGATTTGCTCGCCGTACAATCCGGAGCGAAAATAGAAGAAATTGTAAAGATACTGGGGGCAGTTTTCCCGGAAATGCCTGGAATGAGCTCGCTCCTCCTCTATTTTCAGTGCCTTTTCAAAAGTGCCGATCCTTTCGTGTCCGTATCTTCGCATATGATGGTACAAAGAGTAAGCTCTGTCTGCGGGATTTCTTAAAATTATGACAAATCTTGCAGTCGGG
>CAZEOY010000010.1:0-16778 GCA_964513835.1 uncultured Syntrophobacteraceae bacterium | reverse complement strand
CAATAACCAGTGGATTGTCGTCCATTCGATGATTCCTCAATAACTCCTGACCACTACAGTGCCTTGCACACATGACAGCTCGGCTCGATGGGAAGCTGCACCTCCCGGAAAACCATTGCGCGAGCATCCCAGGTGAGGAGGCGCCCCACCAGCAGTTCTCCGAATCCCACCAGATACTTGATGGCCTCAACCGCCTGAACGGCCCCCATGACCCCGGCCACGGGCCCCAGGATTCCCAGCTCCTGACCAGTCTCCCCCCCTGTCCCCTCGGAAAGCCTGCCGAACACGCACCGAACGCAAGGCCCTTTCAGGGGAATGACCGTCATGCTCTGACCCTGCAACTCTGCCACCCCCGCGTGCGAGAAGGGTTTCCTCAGGGCTACACACACATCGTTCACCAGGAGCTTCGATTCAAGGTTGTCCGTGGCTTCGATGACGAAATCATAGCCTGAGACGATCTTTCGGGCATTGCCCTCACAAAGCCTTTCGGCATGTGGAACGACACGGACATCCCTGCGAATCCGGAGAGCTCTCTCCTGAGCGCAGGTCGTTTTCCACCGGCCGAGATCATCCTGGCCATAGAGAATCTGACGCTGAAGATTTGACGCATCCACATGGTCCCTGTCCACTATACCGATCTCGCCAACACCCGCGGCAGTCAGATACAGAAGCGCCGGGCTGCCCAGTCCGCCCAGTCCGACCAGGAGCACCCTGCTCTCCTTCAGCCTTCTCTGGCCGTCTTCGCCAATATCCCGGACCAGGATATTCCGCCGATAGAAGCGGAGCTCTTCCTCAGTCAGAAAGTGCTCCACGACCCCGTCCCTCCCCCCCAAAAAAAAAGCTTCCCGGCGAAGGAAGCGTTAGAGATGTACCGATGGGGAATGGTCCCGCATCGCCGACCGTTTCCCTACGCTGGTGTTGTCCAGATCAGGTATTAAGGGTGTGATCTCAGCCCACGAAATGAGCACCCCTAACGGCTAAGCTAGCATTTGGATATTAACCGCGCATTCACGACTTGTCAAACGCGGCGGTCCATGTACCACATCCTTTTCTTTCGAGCCCGTTGGCGCTGCACATACAACGCAGGCCCCGTTGTTTACTTGTGATCACGCTCTCAAGTCGGGAGGCGACGAAGCCTTTTCCCATCCGGCCAAAGCCGGCCGGAATACCGCAGGGGGCTTGAGCGCGGAAGTAGACCCGAACCCCGCAGAAAAAGTCAGGGAAGGATTTTCACGGGGGTTCCCACGGGTACAATTTCGAACAACTCGTCCATGGCTCGGTTGTAAACCGCTACGCAACCCTGCGTCCAATCCTCATGAGCACCACCGCCGTGAATGAAGATCGCACCACCCAGGGCGGTGTTCCATGGAGGTCTGCTCCGATGTTCGTTGGCCCGAATGATGGTCCGATACTCGTCCAAGGTGATGTCTCCGCTCAGCAGAGCCCGCTCCGCGTGATGCGGGCCAGGGTAGCTCAGCCCGAGGGACTTGTAGAACTTGCTGTTGGGGTTCTTGACGCAAACAAAAAACTCTCCCTCGGGCGTTCTCCCATCCCCCTGGAAAAGCTTGTCTCCAAATGTACGAGGCCCCAGGCCGATTCTATAGTCCCGAACAAGAATATCATCATCGACCACCAGAAGCCTTCTTTCACCTTTGATCACGTAAAGTTTTGGATGGCACACCGCGGACGCAGGGGTATCCAGCCTCACCTGTTTGTAAGGCCCGAGGGGTGCAGGCTCCACCTCGACCGGACACGATTCGGGCTTCACAATCTTGATCTCACTCTTAGAACCAAACCAGGACTTGTACAAAGAACACGAAGAGACGGCTGCCGAAACGGCCAGAGCCAACAACGGCGCCATGATGTATCGTCCTCCCGGGCTCAGTCGATGCATCTTCATGTTGATTTTCGCTCCTCCTCTGAGGTGTGGAAAATAGGTTTGAACGAATTAATCTTCCTTTGATAGGTCCTGTTCGGTTGCTCCCATGATTCGATTCCCGGGGAGGCTTCCCCAGAAACCTTGCCCCATGCCGATCTAGCTGCATATAAAAAATCTTTCCTTTTCAATTGTCAATAGTGTGTTTTTATTCAATGGAATTCATCCGACCTCTTGCCGGCCCTTCTTCAACAGGAGCTGCAGCATGAAAAATCCAAAGGTGCAAGCCCCTCTCCTGTTTCTTGGACTCTGCATAGTCCTCCTCGTTGCCAACTGCACGGCGGTGAACCCGACCAGGCCCGCTTCCCAGGGCGTCACAACAACGACTCCACAGCTCGAAGAGCTGGGGTGGTGGTACGCTCGCTTCCGTATGCCATGGCCCCAAGATGCCGAGCCCCTATGGCACTTGGACGCGTTGTTGGCATCGCAGGTCCTGGCGCCGATCATCGAGGAATACCGGAGCGAGATCGCCCTCTGGCGTTTTCACAGAAGAGCTGCCCGGGACGCAGCGGGACATCAGTTCAGTTTGATTTTCTATGCCGCACCGAATGTAGCCGCCCGCATCTTTGAATCCATCAACTCCGATTCCCTCCTGTCTGAGCTCCAAAGGGCAGGAGAGATTCTCACTGTCGTATGCGATAATACGGAGGCTATCCGGAAACCGAATATCGAGGATACGAGCGATCAGCACTGGACCCCAGTGCTGCAGAGATCCTGGCCCTATTTCATCATGGGAGTGAGTGAGCTGTGGCTCACCCTGGTGACGCAGATTGCGGAAGGGCAGGAATCCGAGGGTTGGCCTGCAACCCTTGAAGGAAAGCTTGAACTTTACCGCATCGTCGACCAAAAGGTCCAAACCCTGTGGCATCACGAAGGAGGGCACGCTCTGCTCCACCACTTGAACGCCATCTTCCAGTATGAACCGCTCATGGTGAACCGAAAGGAAAGTATGCGATTCTGACGGTCAGGATCACTCGAGGGCCTTGCGGATCACCTCCAGAATCTCGCTGCTGTGGTATGGTTTATGGATCACACACCTGGCCCCCAGCTCCACCGCCTCCTTCAACGGACCATGAAAGGAGTAACCGCTGGCCACCACCACGCGCGCCTCCGGATACATTTCCAGAAGGCTGATCAGGCATTGACGCCCGCCCATTCCGGGCATGCTGAGGTCCATGATGACGAGATCGATCTCGTCTTTGTGTTGTGAGTAGATCTCCAGAGCGCCCTCGCCGTCGGACGCTGTCAAAACGCGATAGCCGTACTGGCTGAGCATATCGGCGCCCACCTCCCGAATGACTTCTTCATCGTCCACCAGGAGGATAGTCTCCTGGCCGCCGACCGGAGTCGCTGTTTCGACCGATTCAGCCGGAGTGTCCTCCAAATCTGAAGCCGGCAGGTGAATGTTGAACCGGGTACCCACTCCGAGCTCACTCTCACATGAAATGTATCCCTCATGATTCTTCACGATGCCGTAGGCCATCGCCAGACCGAGGCCGGTGCCCTTGCCCGTTTCCTTGGTGGTGAAGAAAGGGTCGAAGACCCTCTGGAGGGTCTCCCGGTCCATGCCATGCCCCGTATCCGTCACCATGAGCAGGACATATCGGCCGGCTCTCACTTCGGGGTGGCTCCTCTGGTACTCTTCATCCAGAACCACATTTCGTGTCTCAATGGTCAGAGTACCTCCAGCGGGCATGGCGTCACGGGAGTTCAGGGCAAGATTCATCAGCACCTGGTCCATTTGACTTGGATCCACATTGACCTTCCACAGGTCGGCATGGAGGCGCAGCTCGACGGTGATCATTCTGGGAATCGTCCTCTCGAGCATCGCCTTCAGACGCTCCAGGACCTGATTCAAATCCAGCGCCACCATTCTGGATTCAATCTTTCGACTGAAGGTGAGCAGCTGGCGCGTGAGGTCGCTGCCGCGTTGAGCCGCCCGGACAATCTGCTGCACTCCGCGATGGGCGCGATCCTGTTCATCCATTTTCAGGAGCAGCATGTCCGCATGCCCCAGGATCGCCTGGAGCAGATTGTTGAAATCATGAGCAATACCACCAGCCAGGGTTCCAATCGCCTGCATCTTCTGCGCATGCAGCAGCTGGGCTTCCAGGTTCTTCTGCGACGTGATATCCCTCAAAAAGCAAAGAGCCGCCGGCCGTCCCTCCCACTGGATGCGAACCGCATTGATCTGCATCCAGAGAAGCTGACCGTTTCGATTCGTAACTCTGAAACTGTAATTCTGTGGCACTTCGACTCCCTCGAGCCTGCTCTGGTGCCGCTGCAGCACCATGGAACGATCATCGGGGTGAATGTGCTCAGCAAAAGGAATCCTTGCCAACTCCTCAGAAGAGTAACCTAGAATTGCTGAGGTCATGGGGTTTGAGAATTTGATCACCCCATCCTGGGCGATGAAGATTGCGTCATTGGCCCCCTCCACGACCAGCCTGTATTTCTCTTCGGATTCCCGCACAGCTTCCCTGGCCTGTCCGAGCTCCGTTACATCGAAGGTGACAAAGAGGGCTCCGGTTTTCTGGGTATCTTCATTGTAGACGGGGTAGACTGAGGTCATGGCGGAGAACTGGTGACCGTCTTTGCGGGCGAGCATGCTTTCCACGCCCACCCCGACGTCGTCCTCGCAGAGGATCGGCCTCCTCCCCGATGGATCAGCCTCCGTTTCACGCGGGTAGAAGACCGACACAGGCTTTCCCAGGATTTCCTCCCGCGTATAGCCAAACATCCTTTCAGCACCAAGGCTGAACTCGGTGATCCGGCCGTCGGGCTCCTGACTGTCCGTCATGACGAAAGCCACGCGGTTGGCTGCTTCGTAGATGGTGTGCAAACGTTCTTCGCTCTCCACCAGCGCAGTCTGAGCCTTCCGAAGACGCGAGAGATTGGTGAGGAGGTGGGCGATGAAGAGTGATTGAAAGACCAGGAAGACCAGTGCCCCCCAGATGATACCACGATGGGTCTCGTAAAAAGTCTTCTCACGGTTGATGACGGTGCTGTCGGCAGGCAAAGCCGAAACCGGGATGGCCCAACGTTTCAACTGTCGGTAGTCGAAGACGTACCGGTCCCCTACCCCTTTGACAATAGGAATCCGCGACACCGGTTCACCGGCCAGGATCCGGGCAACCATCCGGCCGGCAATACGTCCCTGATCATACTCACTGTGAAGCTTTCCCCCGACCGCTCCATGCCCGACGTACATCCACTCGTGGACGTAGATTGGAACGCTGGATTGCCGAGAGATCTCCGCCAGGAGTTCGTAGGGAGCACGTAACTCCCCATCCCGGTCCCAGCAGATGCCCGAATAAAATACGATGGAATCACCCGGGGCAGCCTTCAACCTTTCAAGCAGTTCCTTATGGGACAGGTTCGGGCCGCACTCGAGAGCTACCACTTCAGCGGGGATCTCCCCTTTCCGGCTCAGATGCTCCAGGGTACCCTGATTCACAACTCCCTTCTTCGCGTGATCCGTCACGACGAACAATTGCCGCGCCTGGGGATGAAGCTTCAATCCCAGCAGAATCGAGTCCCGGATATCCGTTTCGTCCACCACGCCGGTAATTTGGGTGTGGGCGTCAACCATGTCGTCTTCAAATCCTTCGACACCACAGAAAACGATGGGCACCTGAGGGAACAGCTCCCCCCTTCGTTTCAGGATGAATTCGAAGGCCTCGTTACCCAGCGCGACGATGGCATCAGGACGACGTTCCCCGTATTTCAGTCTGATCTCCTGAACGAACAACTCGACCAATGCCTCACTGAGACTCGTCCGTCTGGCATCCATGTACTCGATGAAGACTTCGGTGCTTGCATCGAGGGCCGACTGGATGCCGTCCACCTCATCGTCTGAAATGATAAAGCCCGGATGGTACGAATTGAGGATGAGAACGCTGGAGTCACCCGAAGAGGCGTCGGCACGGAGGTTTCCCATGCAGGCCAATATAGTCAAGAGGAGCAGGAACAGCCGGTCGAGAACGGCAAGGCGATGCCAAATACTCTTCAACATGACGACTCACTACCTGAAGAATTCTCTTTGGCCAAGGAGCCAGATCACGGTGAACAATACCGAAACGCTCCGGATAAGCCTTCCCCTGCGACGGGGAAACTTCATCCGGCATTTGGAACCGGATTGCTATAATAATGTAGATGTATGGAGGGATCGAGAAATTTTGTCGCCCCGGAGCGAGGTTTTTCCTCCTCCCATGGCTCCGGAGCTTGAATGCGGAAATCAGAAGCCGCTGAAATCATCCTGACCTTTTCACTCTCTGCCCCCAAACCGGCCGGTCCCAACAGGGGTCCCAAGCCAACAGACGATATGGGCTTGACATATTGGCGGCTGGTCGTACAGAGTTGGAATCGCACGCTCAGGGTCCATTCCCAATTGCCTTTGAGCAAATGCAAGGAACCGCAAAATGCATTCTCCCCGAAAAGTCGCCGGGAACGAGATGGGATTAGAGGGATAGCGATATGCTTGAAATAGACATCCCAGGATTCAAAGTTCTGAAGCTTTCCCACCTTGTGCTGGACTTCAACGGCACCCTGGCCTGCGACGGGCATCTCATAGAAGGAGTCAGGGAAAAGGTCCGCGCCCTGCATGAACACCTGGAGATTCACGTGCTGACAGCGGACACGTTCGGACGGGTAGGTGCTGAGATCGACGGCTTGGGCTGCATCCTGTCCGTCATTCCAAAGCAGCGCGAGGCAGAGGCAAAGCTTCAGTATATTCAAAAGCTTGGCGCTGAGGCGACCGCTTGCATCGGAAATGGACGAAACGATCGGCTGATGCTGGAATCGGCGGCCCTGGGCATCGCGGTCATTCAGGCTGAGGGGGCATCAACAGACGCGATTCTGTCGGCCGATGCAGCAACCACGAGTATCCTGGATGCCCTCGATCTTCTTCAGAAGCCTCTGAGGCTCACTGCAACTCTGCGATGCTGAACCCCGCCTGCCCTTGATTGATCTCCATCGTGACAACCGTCCTCCGTCGGAATCCACCCATCAGGATCCGCACCGTTTTTGAAAGCCGACTTCCGAACGGACGGCACGCCGGGCGGCGGCTGCACCAGCCACCCTCTGAACTGCAAGGCCTGCAACGATCCTCCAGTGTTGCTTGACACCCCTTCGCCGATGACGATACTTTTGCTGAGTCGCCTGGCTGAAATCAGGCAAAGGGACTTCGGGAGGCACAGATGCTCATCATCGTTCTAGCAGGATTTGCGTTCGGGTTCCTGGCGCCGTACCTGGTCAAGACCGGCCGGGCCGCCGGAACCATGCTCGCTCTGCTCCCATCAGTCCTTTTTATCGTCCTGGCCGGGTTCATTCCGCAAATCTCCCAAGGAGAGAGAATATTCTTTCAGTACGACTGGCTGCCGGCCCTGGAGGTGAGCCTCACTCTTCGTCTGGACGGCCTGAGCCTCCTCTTTTCACTGCTCATCACGGGAATCGGCGCCATTGTCTGCCTTTACAGCCCGAGCTATTTCGCCGGCCACCCGGACCAGGGCAAGTTTGCCTCGATACTCTACGCCTTCATGGCCTCCATGCTCGGCCTGGTACTGGCTGATGACGTCATCGCTCTTTTCCTCTTCTGGGAGCTCACGAGTGTGAGCTCGTATCTCCTCATTGGTTTTGACCACCGCAGAGAAGCCGCACGCAAAGCCGCCCTGCAGGCCCTCCTGGTGACCGGCCTTGGCGGATTGGCCCTGCTGGCTTCGTTTTTGCTCATGCATCAGCTGACCGGCACTTTCCAAATTTCGGCCATGCTGGACAAAGCGCCCCTCCTGACCGGTTCGCCGATGTACCGTTTCCTCCTCATCCTCTTCCTTCTGGGGATCGCCACCAAGTCGGCTCAGTTCCCGTTCCACTTCTGGCTGCCCAACGCCATGGAAGCGCCGACGCCGGTCAGCACCTACCTGCATGCGGCCACCATGGTGAAAGCCGGGATCTATCTGGCCGTCCGAATGTCGCCGATCCTGGGAGACACGCAGCTTTGGCACACCTCCCTGATGTTCCTCGGCGCGGCCACCATGCTGACGGGCGCGGCGCTTGCCCTGCTCCAGACCGACCTCAAGCGCATTCTCGCTCAATCCACGGTGAGCGCGCTTGGTATTCTCATGATGCTGGTGGGCATAGGGTCCAGCGATGCATTGCTGGCCTGCATGGTCTTCCTGGCGGCCCATGGAATGTACAAGGCGACGCTCTTTCTGGCGGCCGGTATCATCGACCACGAGACGGGAACCCGCGACGTGGAAAAGCTCGGACGCCTTTACAGGGCCATGCCTGTAACCTGTGCAGCCACGCTCTTTGCCGCACTCTCGAGCGCGGGCCTTCCCCCCTTCCTGGGTTTCATTGGCAAGGAGCTCCTTTACCAGTCGACCCTTTCGAGCGGTATGGCCGGTTTTCTCACGGCATCAGCCCTCCTGGCCAGTATCTCTCTGGTGGTCGTCGCCGGTCTCGTCGGACTGAAACCCTATTTTGGAAGCCAGGGGGAGCTTCCCAAGTCCCCCCACGAGCCCCCTGTGGAAATGTGGGGGGGCCCGCTGCTCCTGGCGGCGCTTGGCTTCGTTTTTGGCCTGACCCCTGGATACCTGCAAGGTGTTGCTGAGCGTCACGGCTTTCATCCTGGGAGGTCTTCTATTCTGGAAATGGTCGTCCATTCGACCCCCTCTGGCCGCCTTGACGTTCCCGGCACGGCTCACCCCCGGCCGACTCTACGAAGCCACGCTGGATGGTCTCGAGGCGGTGGCATCATTTCAGACGCGCTTGCTCCAGAGCGGGCGGCTGCACCGGTACCTGCTCATCGTCATCCTCACGACGGTTGCTCTGCTGGCCTACTCCTTCAGAATCGACGGCATCGACATCGCCGGATTGAAGCTTTGGCGATGGACCGACATCAGAACGTATGAGGCCATCATCGCCATCGTCATGGTCGTTGCCACGGCGGTCGTTGTGTGCGCGCCGTCGCGGCTCGAGGCGGTCGTGGCCCTGGGGGTCGTCGGCTATGGAGTGGCGCTCACCTTTCTCGTCTTCAGTGCTCCTGATCTGGCCATGACCCAGTTTGCCATCGAAACCCTGTCGGTCATCCTTCTCGTGCTGGTCTTGTTCAGGCTCCCGAAATACCGGAGGATTTCGACAAACTGGGAGCGGCTCAGGGATGGAGTGGCCGCTGTGGCGGCGGGAGGAATCGCCACACTGCTCGTCCTGCTCGTCACCTCCGTGGATCGCATCCCGCGACTCGTGGCCTTTTTTGCTGAGAACAGCTACCTTCTGGCCAAGGGACGCAATGTTGTCAATGTCATCCTGGTCGATTTCCGCGGCTTCGACACCCTGGGGGAAATCACCGTTCTCGCCGTCGCAGCCGTAGGCGTTCTTGCACTGGTCAAATTCAGGACAGGAGACCGTGACGACGGTGCAGACAGGTCCTGAGCCGTCATTGACCCGTCACCAGAGGTTTTCAACATGGTCTCACTCATTTTGCGAACCGCGACCCTTTATCTTCTGCCGCTTTTGCTCCTCCTGTCCGTCTACCTGCTCCTCAGGGGTCACAATGAGCCGGGTGGAGGATTTGTGGGTGGCCTCGTGGCTTCATCGGCATACGCTCTTCACATGATCGCCTTTGGAGTGGAAAGTGCGCGTAGGATTCTGAAGATTGCCCCGAGAAAGCTCATTATCCTCGGGCTCTCCATTGCGCTCGGCAGTGCAGCGGTTTCCTGGTTCTGCGGCTTCCCCTTTATGACGGGCCTCTGGCTGCCGCACACGCTGCCCATCATCGGCAAGGCCGGCACCCCCTTTGTTTTCGACATCGGCGTCTATTTCGTCGTGATCGGGGTGACTCTGATGATTTTCTTCACCGTGGCGGAGGAATGACCGTGGAAGTCGAACTGGCCGTTGTCGTGGGTGTGCTCTATGCTGCGGGATTCTATATGATGATGCGGCGGAACATCGTCAAGCTCGTCCTGGGGCTCGCTCTGCTGGGACACGCCGCAAATCTTCTCATTTTCACCATGGGGCGCCTGGTGAGAGGCCGTCCCCCCGTGATGCACACGGGAGAGATTCAGCTCATGGGCGTGTTTGCCGACCCCATCCCCGAAGCGTTGATCCTTACGGCCATCGTCATCGGTTTCGGGGTTCAGGCATTCGCCATCGTACTCATCAAGCGGGCTCATGATACGGAACGGACGGACGACATGGAGCTGGAGTGATCGAAAAAGCGTGCATCCCCTGAGAGCGTGTCGAAATAGCCCTCAGCTTTCGAGCCCGTCATTCCGGCGAAGGCGGGAATCCAGGATCAGTGAGGTTCCCGGACCTCGGCATTCGCCGGGGCGACGTTTTGGACACCCTCTGAGTCCATGAACTGAAAGATGATCTTTAGACCGAAACAAGGATGACATGAATCACTTTCTTGTCCTTCCCATCGTGATTCCATTGCTCTGTGCCGTGATCTCCTCCATCTTCTATCGTCGCCCGGTGCTTCAGAAGGTGGTGGGAGTGGTGGGCTCCTTCGCGTGGACGGTGGTCGCACTCCTCATTCTTCACACGGTTCGCCGGGAAGGCATCCAGGTGACTCAGCTGGGCAGCTGGCCCGCTCCCTATGGGATCACCCTCGTGGGTGATACGCTGAGCGCCATGCTGGTTCTACTCACCGGTCTCATCGTATTGATCACCTTCATTGTTTCACTGTCCGAAACCGAAAACCAAAGCATCACCTTCGGCTACTGCCCGCTTCTGCACATCCTGGCCATGGGCATATGCGGCGCTTTCCTCACCGGGGACCTCTTCAACCTCTACGTCTGGTTCGAAGTGATGCTCATCGCATCTTTCGTGCTGCTGGGCCTTGGCGGAAAGAGGCCTCAGCTGGTGGCCACCATCAAGTATGTCGCGCTGAATCTCATTGCCTCGGCGCTATTCCTCGCAGGAATCGGAGTACTCTACGGCGTCGTGGGCACCTTGAACATGGCCGACCTCGCTCAGCAAATGCGCGGCCCCTCTCCCCCAACCCTCGCCCCAACCCTCGCCACATTGCTCCTGATCGCCTTCGGGATCAAGGCGGCGGTATTCCCCTTGTTCTTCTGGCTTCCAGCGTCCTACCCGGCACCTCCCCCACCTGTATCCGCCGTTTTTGCGGGTCTCCTCACGAAAGTGGGCGTCTATTCCCTTCTGCGGTCCTTCACGCTCATCTTCCCGCCCGGCAACCATGAATCACTCCAACTGATCATGATCCTTTCCGCCCTCACCATGCTGGTGGGAATTCTGGGCTCTCTGCCTCAGAAGAACCTGCGAAAAAACTTTTCCTTCACCCTGGTGAGCCATATCGGGTACCTCCTCGCCGGGCTGGGTCTGTTCACCCCGTTGGCCCTGGCGGGCTCCCTGTTTTACCTGGTACATGACATTGTCGCAAAAACGTGCCTGTTTCTCTTTGGCGGCATCATCGAACGGTTGACGATGCATTCGGATATCACTCGGATGGGAGGGATCTACCGCAGCCATCCCCGGGTTTCCGGATGCTTCTTCATCCTCGCTCTGTCCATCTCGGGAATCCCCCCCCTTTCGGGATTCTGGGGAAAGCTCCTTCTGGTTCAGGCAGGGCTTGAAGGGAAAGCCTACACACTGGTTGCAGTCCTGCTCCTTACGGGACTGCTCACCCTCTACTCCATGATGAAGATCTGGTCGGAAGTTTTCTGGAAAGATTTGGCCGACAAGGGATCGAAGGCCTTCCAATCCTCAGAGAGGGGTGCTCCGTTGCCCCTGCCTCTGGTGATCCCCGTTGTGTGTCTCGTAGGCATCTCGTTCCTCATGGGGGTCTTTCCCGCCCCTATCTACGACCTGGCGGAAGAGGCTTCCCGGCAGATGTTCAATGCCGATGCCTATATCCAGGCAGTTCTGGGAGGCAATCCATGAGAATGTTTCTGCGCAACATCTTGTTCGCACTGGTCTGGATGGTGATCACCGGGACGTTCAAACCCTCGAGCTTCGCAGCAGGTTTTCTCATCGCCTATTTGATCCTTTGGCTGCTGCGCGGGACGATAGATCCCGGCTCGAGCTATTTTTCCAAGGTCAGGCAGATCACGAGCTTCACCGTCTTTTTTCTGAAAGAGCTCTTTCTGGCCAACCTGAAGGTGGCCCATGACGTGCTCACGATCCATCACCGCATGCGCCCCGGCGTCGTGGCCATCCCGCTGGATGTGGAAACCGAGATCGAGATCACCACGCTGGCGAACCTGATCACCTTGACACCGGGGACGTTGAGCCTTGATGTTTCCACCGATCGAAAGGTGCTCTACGTGCACTCCATGTACATCGAGGACATTCATGAATTTCGACGCGGCATCAAGGAAGGATTCGAGAAACGCGTCATGGAGCTTCTGAGATGAACGGAATATTCGAAACGGTACTTTTCGCATGCATGACGATCCTGACCGCCAGTGTGTTCATGGCTTTTGTGAGGCTGGTCAAGGGACCTTCGCTACCGGACCGAGTTGTTGCGCTCGACATCATGTCCGTCACAGCCCTCGGCATTATCGCCCTCTATGCCATCGATACGGGCGAGGTGATCTTTCTGGACGTCGCCCTCATCGTGGCGCTCGTCTCATTTCTTGGAACCGTCGCCTTCGCCTACTACGTGGAGCGGGGCGAGACAGAATCGGGAGGATCCGAATGATAGAGAACACCGTCTGTGTCACCCTGGTATTGATTGGATCGCTGTTCATGGGGATCGCAGGCATCGGGCTGCTGCGAATGCCGGATCTTTTCATGCGGATGTCCTGCACAACCAAAGCCAGCACGCTGGGCATGGGCTTCCTCATGATAGCCGTGGCCGTGCGTTTTCCCAATCTGGAGATCGTGACCCGGGCGCTGGCCGTCACGCTTTTTGTCTTCCTGACGTCACCGGTCGCCGCCCACATGATCGCACGTGCCGGGTATGTCTCGGGCGTCCCACTCTGGAGCAAGACCATTGCCGATCAACTCTGCAACCAGTATGACCGTTGCACATGCACGCTGGAAAGCTGCCCCCTGCTTGATGATGGTGAGCGCAAGGATTCCCGGGAACCCGGCAACCTTGAAAAGCTGCCCGCGAAACCTGAGGATAAGGGGCCAGGCATCACCTAGCCGCCAGGGAGCATGGCGGCCAGGTGTCACAGGGCTCTACCCCCCGCGCTGCAGACTACCCGGCGAGCTTCTGCATGGCAGCCAGAACGTCTTCGTAATCCGGCTCCTGAGTCAGCTCGGGAACCACCTGAATGTATCTCACCACGTCCTGCCCATCGAGGATCACGACAGACCGTGCGAGAACCCCCAGTTCGGCGATGCGCAGACCCATGGCAAGGCCGAAGCTGTGATCAAAGTAGTCTGAGGCTGTGATCAGATTCTGGACCGAGGCAGCCTGGCACCATCGCTCCTGAGCGGGCGGCAGGTCCATGGAGGCCGTGACGATGACAGCCTTGTCGCCGAGCTTTCCCGCTTCATTGTTGAAACGGCGCGTCTGCAGATCGCAGATGGGAGTGTCCAGGGATGGCACCACGTTGAACAAGCGGAGCTTTCCGGCGTCCGTAGCCAGCGTGTAGGCCGTATCAGGGGCCAACCCCTTTCTCAGGGTGAATGCGGGCGCCTTCCGGCCGATTGTGAGCTCCGGGCCGAGAAGAGTCAGGGGATTGCCTTTGAAATGCGTGACACCTTTTCGTTCCTCTGTAGCCATCGAATCCCTCCATCCATCGGTTGCTCATAGCTGATTCAAGAATCCATTGCCCTCACCTCTTGAGCCTGGTGAATCAGGAACGATCCAGGCATGATGAAACAGCATTAAACTAGCCATTGATGCCTTCACAGCCTAGACCCTGGCCTGTGTTTTTCACTCGCGGAGGAGAATCTGTCTGCTTTTGAATGCGTGACTTCAGATCCGTCGAATCTCTTATCACAAAACTCCATTCGCTCCTATCTCCCTCAGGAACCCTCAATTTGAAGGTCCGGCTGGCAGATGACTTGAAAATCCGATGATCTTTGAGATTGATCGTTGTGCTGCTTTTGGCTTATCCTTTCCGGCGAAGTGACCCTGAATCAACCACATCGTATCGAGGAGGTCAGAAGAGAATGGCAAATTTCCTTTTTGTACTGAGCAAGGACGACAATGAAGCTGCAACCAGGTGCTTTCAATTCGCCAAGATCGCTCACTCCAAGGGGCACCAGGTGAATCTCTTTTTCATCGACGGTGGAGTCGCCTGGGCGAACAGGGCAAGAGACCTCAGCCAGAAAACGACGACGGGGGATTGTCCCGGCGACTACCTGCCCTATCTTGTCGAAAACGAAGTGTCCATCGGGATTTGCACCCCTTGCGCCAAGAACCGGCAGATGGACGAAGCCAGTTTTTACACCAACATGGCCCTGGATGGCGGTCCGCACCTGATCGACATGGCCGCCGAGGCCAAGGTGTTTAATTTTTAGAGTTGCCGGGCGGGCTCTGCAGATCTCACCGGGTACGGCGCTGACGTGCCCGGTGCCTATCCTCATCGCAGTCCCAATTCGAACGATGCGGGAGATGAACAAGTCAGTTGCAGAGGGTCAAGGTCTGTGTTAAGCAACGGCACAAACATACAGACGTGTATGTTTGTATTTCACCCGGGCGCCGAACCGTGAAGCTCCGAATCCAGAAAGGCTGCACCATGAACGCGTTCCCCTGCCGGACAGTAGTTGCTGGATGCTTGGGACTGAAGCTCCGAGCTCACCTGCCCGGATTGCTGGTCCTCACATTCCTCGTGGCGCTCGCCGGTTGTGCTTCCGTCGGCCCGGACTACAACCCCCCAATCCCAAGCGTCCCTGCCGGATGGTCCGCACATCCTGACCCGGTCATAACCCCGGACCCGTCCATGATCCGCAGCTGGTGGACTGTCTTCAAAGATCCCCTGTTGACCGGCTACATCGAAGCCGCTGCCGCTCAGAACTTGGATCTCATGACGGCTGCCGCCCGCGTCAAGGAGGCCCGTGCGCGGCTGGGCATCGTCACGGGCGACCAGTACCCGCTGGTTGATGCCGTGGGGGATGCCAGTCTGTTGCAAAGCAGCACGAACATTGAGCCCGGCACTCCGCTTGTGACTACTTCCCGGCACACAGTGGGCCTCGACGCAAGCTGGGAGCTGGACCTTTTCGGCCGCGTGAGGCGGTCCATAGAGGCTGCCACGGCCGACCTGGAGGCCACTGAAGAGGACCGGGTGGACGTCATGATCAGCCTCTATGCCGAAGTGGCACGCACCTATCTCGTGGTGAGGACGGCTCAGGCGCGCCTTGCAGCCACGGAGGGTAACATCGCCTCCCAGCGGCAGGTGCTCAATCTCACCCGGACCCGCTTCCAATATGGGCTCGCCACGGACCTGGATGTGGCTCAGGCCGAGGATGTGCTGGCCAATTCCGAAGCCCAGGTCCCACCGCTTCGCTCCATCATGCGCCAGTCCGTGAACACCCTGGCCCTGCTGCTGGCCCTGCCTCCGGGGAGCCTCCAGAAGGAGCTCATCGAAGTGAAGCCCATCCCTGTTCTACCCAAGGAAGTGGCAGTGGGTGTGCCCTCGGACCTTTTGCGGCAGCGACCGGACATCCGGCGGGCGGAACGTAAGCTGGCAGCCGAAACGGCCCGGATCGGAGTCGCCACGGCCGATCTCTATCCCCGCTTTGCCCTTCTCGGCACACTCGGGCTTGATGCCACCGACGCTGCCCGGGTCTTTGCCAGCGGCAGCACCTTCTACTCTCTTGGACCATCCCTTCGATGGAATGTGTTCGATGCGGGCCGCATCCGCAGCCAGATCAAAGTTGCCGACGCCCGGACGGAGCAGGCCCTGCTGCAGTACGAGCAGACCGTCCTCAGGGCGCTCAGTGAAGTGGAAAATGCCATGACGGCCTTCGTTGAAGAGCGCAACCGCATGGAGGCCCTGCAGCGCTCCGTTGCCGCATCGCGCCGTACCCTCAAGCTGGCGGTCGACCTTTACAAAGAAGGGCTTCGAGATTTCCAGAGTGTTCTCGATGCTGAGCGCACCCTCTTCGACGTGGAGAACCAGCTGGCGGTGGCCGAGGGAAGTATCGCTGAGAACCTGGTCCAGCTTTACAAGGCACTCGGCGGAGGCTGGTCGCCCGGCGTACGCACGGAGGTCGGAGATCAGAAGGCGGCAGGCAGCGATGGCAACCTTGAGACCGTTGGTCGGGAGGATTCCAAATCCCCCGCCTTGCTCACTCAATGACCCTTGATCCGACACCCGAAGTCTTAAACCTTTTCCTGAAACCTGGAACTCGGAATTGGAAACTCGAAGCCCAAAGGAATGAGCATGATCTTCTCTCTCCGTTTTCGATACCCGTCCCGCTGCCTGTGGGGCTTAGGCCTCATGGCCGTGGTGGTTCTCCTCAGCAGCTGTCAGCAAGCCAACGAATATGCGGCTCCTCCTCCCCCGACCGTTGTCGTGAGCCCGCCCGCGCAGCAGTCCGTGACGGAATACGCCGAATTCACAGGGCGGACCGAAGCGGCTGAATTCGTGGAAATCCGAGCGCGCGTCGAAGGCTATCTCCAGAGCATCCATTTTCAACCCGGCAGACTGGTCAAGAAGGGTGCGCTGCTTTTCCAGATCGACCCCAAACCCTATCAGGCCAAGCGGGATGAGGCTCGTGCCGAGCTTGAGCGGCGCCAGGCGGAGCTCAAGCAGGCGGACGCCACCCTCAAGCGCAAGGAGATGGCGTTCAAGGCCAATGCCGTGAGCGAGCTCGAAGTGATTCAGGCACGCGCCGACCGCGACGTGGCGCAGGCCGCCATCCAGGGGGCCCTGGCCGCCATCGAGACGGCGGAGCTCAACCTGTCGTACACCAGGAT
>CAZEOY010000009.1:0-16981 GCA_964513835.1 uncultured Syntrophobacteraceae bacterium | reverse complement strand
TGACATCTCGCGTAGGTGTCCCGTTTTTCCCAATGATACCGAGCCCTTCGAGGCTGACCATCCGCACGGTCATGGTCGGTGAATCCAGAACGAGGAAACCCACGGGAGCCTGTTCCATGGCCGTGAGCATAATGGTTCTCATGGTGGAGAGCTCTGACTCGACGCGGGCCAGTCGCCGTCGCGTCTCAACGAGCTCGCGCTCCAGTCCTGCACACCTTTCTGACTCATCCATTCACACGTCCTCAGATCCATTGCGGCATTGCGCCTTGGCGCTTCAGAGCCGCGCTCCGTCACTCTGTACGTGCAACCTAAGCATCCATACAGTGAGAGCAAGGATTTGAAAAGAGCGATCCATGGTTCGTGCGAGCTGCTCGACTTCGAGAGCTGGATTGTTCCATATTCCGCATTATTCAAAAAGCCTGCAAGTCGCGCCTCGGCGCGGAAATCCGGTGTTCCGGGAAACGGCGTGAGATTGTCTCCAGCCCAAGGGGTGTATAACGTTAGCAGGAGGAGGTAACGCCATGAAAATGAATTCTGTGTCTATACTGATGATTTGGGCGGCCCTGTTGAGTATTCTTTGGGATGGCGGGCCTTGGGCGTCCGCTGCGGCAATCCCGCCCGGAGAGTCCGGGGCTAAAGCTGCCTTGGAGAAATCGCCGCGACACCACGAATGGGTCGATGTTTCGGTCCCTGGGAGCGAAACCAAAGTCACGACGTTTGTGGCTTATCCGGAGCGCAAGGACAAGGTCCCCGTGGTGATCGTCATCCACGAGGTGTATGGACTGACGGACTGGATCCGATCCGTGGCCGACCAACTGGCAGCCGATGGGTTCATTGCTGTCGCTCCTGACCTGCTTTCAGGCCGGGGGCCGGGAAAAGGAGGGACCCAGTCCATCGGCAGCCGTGACGACGTGGTCAAGGCCGTGCGGGAGCTGTCGGTGCCGAACGTGGCTCAGATGCTGAATGCCGTGGGCGATTACGCGACGAAGCTGCCCAGTGCGACGGGGAAGCTCGCCACCCTCGGCTTCTGTTGGGGCGGGGCCCAGAGCTTCACCTATGCCACGATGAAGCCGGACCTCGGCGCTGCGGTGGTTTACTATGGCAGCTCGCCGGAGCAGGAGGCCCTCGAAAAGGTCAGCGCCCCTGTGCTGGGTCTTTACGGGGAGGACGACGCCCGCGTGAACACTACCGTGGGGCCGGCGGCCGAGAAGATGAAAGCGCTCTGGAAGCCCTTCGTGACGCATACCTACAAGGGTGCAGGACACGGATTTCTGCGGGCTCAGGATGACCGGAGCGGCGCAAACCTGGAGGCTGCACGGCAGGCATGGCCGGCCACCCTTGAATTCCTGCAGAAATACCTGGAGTAGCGGCTTGTCGGTCGCTCCGTGGAGATGCGGGCGCCTGTCTGATGCTCCGTTTCGCATCATGGAAACTCGGTTTCGGGGGAGTTGGGAATTTCGACTCGGAAGGTCATGCCCCTGTCCGGGTTGTCCAGCAGGGTGATGCGGCCCTCGTGGGCTTCGACGATCTTCCTGACAATAGCCAGCCCGAGGCCGGTGCCCTCCTTCTTGGTGGTGTGGAAGGGCGAGAAGATTTCTTCCCGGTGTTCATTGGGGATGCCGGGGCCGTGGTCGATGATTTCTATCGCCGGGTTCTGTCCGTCATGGACAACCTGAACGGTTATGGTTTCCCCCTCGGGGGAGGCCTGAATGGCGTTCAGCACGAGATTCATGATCACCTGCTTCATCCGCATGCCGTCCATCGAAGCTCGGATCGGCCAGGGTGCAGGGGGACGCCGAATAGCGACCTTGCGCTCATCAGCCACCCTTTCAAGTATGACCAGACCTTCGTCTATGATTCGGTCGAGATCCTCGATGGTTCGGTTCAGTTCGAGGGGGCGGGAGAAATCGAGCATGTCCCGGACCATGTTCTCGAGTCTCTCGATCTCCTTGATCACGATGTCCAGCTTTTCGCGGTCGGGCGAATCGGGATTGAGGTGATTGCGCACCAGGCGGCTGAAGCCGCCGATGGCGATCAGAGGGGTCTTGAGGTCGTGTGCCACGCTGGAAAGGGCCCGCCCCATGGAGGCCAGCCGTTCGGATTCCTGGAGGGTTTGTTCGATTCGCTTCCGCTGAATGAGATTCCAGACACCATCGAGAAAAAGGCTCAACTGACGGGCATCGGAGGTCACGTACTCCCCCACTTTGTTGGCCACGGCGGCCAAGGCCACGATGCGTTCGCCGTCCATGACCGGTACGCTCATGAAACGCCTGAGCTCGATGTGGCCTTCGGGGACGCCCTTCTTGGCGGGATGGAAGGCATGGTAGTCGTTGACGATAATGGGTTGGCGCTTCCGAATGGCCTCGGCCCAGAGACCGGCGCCCTCCACTGGAAAATGGGTCGAATGGCCCTCGGCTTCACACTTTTCGGCGACGTTTCTGGACCAGGCCTGCATGCTCAGAACTGTCATGCTCTCGTTCAGGAATCCGAGAAAGCCCACCTCGCTGGCTGTGAGCGCGACCTGCTGCTCCAGCGCAAATTCCAGTATTTCTTTGGGAGATCGGCCCGCCATCTGGCTGAGACGGAACAAAGCCTCAAACCGGGCTTCGTCCAGCCTGAGGGCGTCCTCGGCCCGCTTCCGCCCGGTGATGTCCTCTGCGATCCCCGCGTACCGGGAAGTCCTTCCCATCTCGTCGTAGATGGGAAAGCCGCGGTCATAGATCCACCGCTCCGTTCCGTCGGGTCGAATGATGCGGTATTCAATGGCGTGGCCCGCGGCGCCCACTTCCGCCACGGTCTGCCGCACACGGGCGACGTCCTCGGGATGGATGGCCTCCATCCAGGATTGAGGGTTCGCGAGCAGGCTCCTCCTCGTTCGTCCCCAGGTCTCCTCGTAGACGGGGCTGATATAGAGAATTTGACTGAAGTCGGCATTGGTGATGTAAAAAACCTCCCGGATATGTTCCGCGATCTGGCGAAACCGCTCGCGACTTTCCAAGAGCTCGGCCGTGCGCTCGAGAACTCTTTGCTCGAGCTCATCATGGGCCTTTTGAAGGACCTCCTGCTCTCTCCGGTAAAGCCTGGCGTGCTGGCGGGCCCCGACCAGGGAGATGCCCACCCCGGCACCGGCAATGAGGACGGCCACCACCAGCGCCACCCATCGCGCCTGCTCCTCGATGGGCGCATAAACCTCATCCCGGTCCACCTTGGTCACGAGAAACCAGGGGGAATCGGGTATGGTCCGCAATGCGGCGAGGACCGGAATCCCGCGATAGTCCACTCCCTCCACGATTCCCGCCTTTCCCTGAACCGCCATGGCGGCGGGCAGGCGCGCATCGGTCACGGGGAGTCTCAAGGACAGGGCCGTGCCCTTTTGGTGTCTCAGCTCATTGAGAAACACCACCTCCTCACCCTCCTTCCGCGCCAGCAGGATTTCGGAAGTGGGGCTCTGGGTCGGCCATGTCTGGATCAAGGGATACAGGAACTGGTACGGATCGATTTCAAGAACCAGAACGCCCACGACCGGCGATCCCGGCAATTTCCTGTCGAGGATGGGGATCAGGAGAGCGCCTCGAATGGAGTGTGTGGTTTCGGACCACTGCAGGTCACTGAAGAAAATCTGTTTCGAGCTCACCAATGTGGGCAGAAGGCGGGCGATTTCCGGGTCGATCCTGCTCTGGCCCGAGAGCGAAACGAGCACATTGCCGTGGACATCCAGGAGAAGCACGTTGCTGTAGTCGTAGTGTTCCTTGAATGCGTACAACCAGGTGAACGTCTCCAGGGTGCGCTCGGATTCCGCCGCGTGAGACACCCACTGCTCGATCTCGATTCCGAGCAGAGGGCTCTTGGACAGGACCGTGGCGTCTCCAAGCCGCTCCGCGCGCCACCAGGTTATCTCCTTCACCTTCAGCTTGGCCACCGTCAGGAGCTCATCCTGTTTGGCCCGTACGATCTGCTGCTTGCTGTGCTCGAAGTAGATGAACCCTGCAGCTCCGATTCCCACCGCGAGAACCAGGAAGATCGCCGCCACCTTGTAGAATGCGCTTCGGGTTTGGAGCTCCGTGACCATGAAATCCCTTTCTGCCGGGCGGACCCATCTGCCGAACCCGGACAGGGTGCGGGTGAGCAGGAATTAGGGGCCGAAGTCTTTCAGACTGGTCTTGTACCCGATTGGCCCCCAGCCGGCTCAAAGGGTACATCCCGCCGAGCTCTCGGTTCCCCCCATTGCCGATGGATTGCCCATTGAGCTCATGGTCATGGTTTACTGCTCCCCGAAGGTCCCCGCTTTGTCATGCCGTTCACCACGTATTCTAATCTAATCATCACCCGGCCCAAGAAGACGTGTGCTGCTGCATGAAATTTCAGGATACCTGGAGGCTTCCCGGCCGGGAAGAGAAATGCATTGACAGAGTGTGTTCCATTCTCTATTCATGCAACGGATCCAAACCGTTTTGGTATTGGGATGCTGGCCCGCTTGGGCTGTGAAAAGGGAAACCGGTGTGATTCCGGTGCGGACCCGCCGCTGTGATCGGGGACGAATCCCGCACGATGCCACTGTTCCATCCCCAAATGGAATGGGAAGGCGCGGGATGTAGGACGATCCGAGAGTCAGAAGACCTAGCATCCGGTACGCTCCAGGGGAGATGGTAAATCCCCAGGCGCTTTTTTCTGCGCTTGGGGATTTTTTTTATTCCCGGCGCAGGGCAACCCGGTGTCGGCGTCCGCAGGGACACGGATGCCCGGCACCTCACGTCGGGAGGTTCACCATGTCCACACAGGTTGAATTAGCAGTTCAGGGCACTCTCACACCTGTCATGAAGGAGATCGCTCTGCAGGAGGGGCTGGCGCCGGAAACGGTTCGCCAGCGCATGGCAGAGGGTCAAATCGTGGCTCCCCTCAACACCAACCGCCCCGCCCGGGTCGTCGGGATCGGCATGGGGCTGCGGTCCAAGGTCAACGCCAGCATCGGGACGTCGACGGACATTGTGGACATCGATGCCGAGGTGAGGAAGGCGCAGGCCGCCGAGGCTGCGGGCGCCGACACGCTCATGGAGCTCTCCGTCGGCGGAGACCTTGACCGGGTTCGCCGTGAAGTCCTGGCCGCCGTCAAGCTGCCCGTCGGCAACGTTCCCCTGTACCAAGCTTTCTGCGAGGCCACCCGCCGTCATGGAGACCCGAACAAGCTGGACGAGGAGCTGCTCTTCGATCTCATCGAACAGCAGTGTGCCGACGGGATATCCTTCATGGCCATTCATTGCGGCATCAATCTGTACACCATCGAGCGTCTCGAGCGGCAGGGCTATCGGTACGGCGGGCTCGTCAGCAAGGGCGGCACCTCCATGGTCGCCTGGATGAAAAAGAACAACAGGGAAAACCCGCTTTACGAGAAGTTTGACCGGGTGGTATCCATCCTCACGAAGTACGACACGGTGCTATCCCTGGGCAACGGCCTCAGGTCAGGGGCCATCTGGGATTCCTTCGACCGCGCCATGGTTCAGGAGCTCCTCGTCAACTGCGAGCTCGCCGAGATCGGACGCCGGATGGGCTGCCAGATGATGGTGGAAGGTCCCGGGCATGTTCCGGTGGACGAGATCGAGGCCAACATCATCCTGCAGAAGCGCATGAGCAACAACGCGCCTTATTACATGCTGGGTCCCATCCCGACGGACATCGCGGCCGGCTACGACCACGTGGCGGCGGCCATCGGCGCAGCCTACAGCTCCCGCTACGGGGCGGACCTCATCTGCTACATCACGCCGGCCGAGCACCTGGCCCTGCCCAACGAAGCGGACGTGGTCGAAGGGGTGCGCGTGGCCCGGGTGGGCGCGCACATTGGCGACATGGCCAAATACCCTGAGAAGACCAAAGCCAGGGACATGGCCATGAGCAAGGCGCGACGCGATCTGGACTGGGAAGGGCAGTTCAGGCACGCCCTCTTCCCTGACGCAGCGCGATCCATTCGGGACAGCCGCTCTCCCCAGGACAAGGAAGTGTGCACCATGTGCGGCGAGTTCTGTGCCAACAAGGGCTCCTTCAACCTCTTCGGCCATCTTCTCAACGAGGGGAGGAAAGCCTGAATCCTGGTTGTCGGCGCCGGGACGCTGTTTCGAGACCCGCTCCTGCAGACACCCCCGCGAAGGCGGGGGGCTGCAAGGAGTTGACAAACCTGAACTCCCGACTTCGCGGGAATGACGATCCGAGAGTCTGAACGGTTCTGCGATACCGACTGAGGGTGTCCTCATATGAAACTCCCCCATCATGAAACGGACGTGGCCGGAGAAGATTTCCAGCTTCTGGAAGATCTGGCCACGGCCTGCTGGTACTCCGAGGTCCTGTTTGCGGGGCTCGAATTGAATGTTTTCGAGCTCCTGGGGGCAGGGCCCCGCTCGGCGGCGGAACTGGCGGACGAGGCGGGGTACGACGGCGACGGCGTGGCGAGGCTGCTGGCGGCCCTCGTCTCGCTTGGGCTGGTCATTGAACAGAATGGAACGTATGAAAACGGTCCCTTGACCGCACGCTATCTGTCGCAGGGGGGCGAGGGCTATGCGGGGGATTTTCTCCGCTACCGAAAATCACTGGCTTCGCATTGGCAGAGGCTGACGTCCCGAGTGCGCATGGGGAGGGCCGCCAATGACCGGCCGGAGGACGAGCCGCGGGCGGAGTACGAGCGCAGGGTCATGGAATACGTGAGGGTTCTGGACTTCCAGGCCCGCATCAAGGCCGCCGAGGCCGCGAAGATGATTGCATCCCTCGTGGGACCGGCGCCGCTTAGGATTCTTGACTGCGGAGGCGGTGCGGGAGCGTGGTGCAGGGCTCTGCTGCAGATATGGCGGGAGGCTCGGGCCGTTCTCCTGGACCTCCCGGAAACGCTCGATGCTGCAAGGAAGCTTTACCCCGAACCATGCCAATGGCAGCGAATCGACGCGGTGGCCGGAAACGCCCTCGAGGGAGGGGTTGTCGAAGGGCGGTTCGATCTTGTACTCCTGTCGAACATCATCCATGCCTACGGTCATGAAGAGGCCGAATGCCTTCTCAAAGAGGCGCTCCGCTGCCTGGCGCCGGGAGGTGCGGTCCTCATCCACGATTACCTGGCCGATGCCCACGGAACCCATCCGCTCAAAGGGAGGCTCTACGACCTCCACATGATGCTGAACACCTACAACGGCCGTGTGTACGCGCTGAAGGAACTGGTGGACATGCTCGCCGCGGCGGGGCTTGGCGATATTCAGCTCATGCATCTCCCTTCGGACACGTCATTGATTCTGGCCTGGAGGGAGGAGTCCGCAAGCCGCAGGTCCCCTGTTTCCCATGTCTTGCTCTGTGTCGAAGCCCGCAATCTGGGCTTTCAGTTCGCCCGTGTCATCGAAAGCCGGGAGGTCGCTGTCGAGCCGTGGGTGAGGCTCAAATGCCGGTTCGGCTGCAGCCGATTCCATTCCTCGCTTCAGTGCCCGCCGTTCTCGCCGGACGAGAGCAGAATGCGGGAGATCCTGTCCAGTTACACTCATGCCCTCATCGTCCAGTCCGCGCCACCCTCCAGGGATTTCCACGAAGGCCTGCTGTTCCTCGAGCGGAGTCTCTTCCTGGCGGGTCATCACGAGGCCCTGGCTTTTGGAGCGGGGCCCTGCTCGCTGTGCAGCGAGTGTCCACGGGAAGGCGCGTGCCGGTTCCCGCAAAAGGCCAGACCTTCGCTTGAGGCGTGCGGCGTGGACGTTTACGAGACAGCCCGCCGGGCGGGCCTCCGCCTCAAACCGGTCGTGCACCGCCTGGGCTATGTGAAATACGTGGGGCTTATTCTGTTCAACGAGGAGAGGAACCATGCGGATTCTTCTGGTCCAGGCCGTCTCCACCCATGATTGCGGGGAGCTTGTCTTCCCCCTCGGGCTCGCCAGGCTGGCTGCGTCCATCGGCGACGATCACGAGGTGAGAGGGCTGGACCTCAACCTGAACCCCTTTCCCTGGCCCGAGCTGGTCGAAGCGCTTCAGGGATTCGATCCCCAGACGGTCTGCATCTCCTTCAGGAACCTCGATCCGCTCGCCGGACACCTGATCTCCTTTGTTCCGCATCTGAAGACCCTGGCCGCACTGCTTCGCAAATATGCGCCGGCAGCCACTGTGCTTCTGGGAGGATCGGGATTCACGCTCTTTGCGAGAAGATTGATGGAGGAGATCCCCGGGGTCTCCGCGGGATTTCGCGGCGAGGCCGATCTTTCTTTTCCCCGGCTTATTCAGAGCCTGGAGAATCCCGGGAAAGTCCGGGGGGCCTTATGGCGGAGCCGGGACGGACGCATCGAAGAAAACACCGGAGCGGATGGCTGTCATGACCTGGATGCTCTGCCTTTGCCTCGCTGGGAGGTTTTCAATCCCCGCCGCTATGCCCGGGTGAACCAGTACGTGGCCTTCATGGGGGTGGAAACCAAGCGGGGATGCCCGAACCGCTGCCGGTACTGCCTCTATCCCGCTCTTCAGGGGGCGCGGCTTCGGCTGCGGTCGCCGAAGCGCGTGGTGGATGAGCTGGAGCTCCTCCGTGAGGTTCATGATGTCCGCCTCGTGCACTTCACCGACCCGGTGGTGAACCAGCCCGCGGAGCACCTGCGGGCCATTTGCAGAGAAATCCTGAGAAGGGGTCTCCAGATCGGCTGGACGGGCTTTTTCCGGGAAGACACCCTTTCGGGAGCGGACGTCGAGCTCTATTGCAAAGCGGGCCTCGCCACCTGGTATTTTTCTGCGGATGGGGCATCGGAGCACGCCCTCAAGGTACTCGGGAAGGATCTCGGTCGAGACCAAATCCTGCGTGCAGGTCGTCTGGCAGCTGAAAGCGGTGTCATCACCGTTTATCACTTCCTGGTGAACCTGCCCGGGGAGACTCACCATTCCGTCGACGAGACGCGGGAGTTCCTCGACCGGCTCGTGGAGCTCCACCATTCGACGGGCAACCTGGGAGCCGTGGTCATCAACAACCTGAGGCTGTACCCCGGGGCAACCCTCACGGAACGGATCTTCAAAGAGGGGCTCGCGGACCCGGCGCAGGATCTCCTCTATCCGACCTACTACAATCCGCCTCCCTGGGATCACCTGCGACACGAGCTCAGCGCTCGCTGCATGGAACGGAGCACGCTGAGCTACCTGGCACGCGGGCGCCATGCCGCTCTGAAGGAGGGAGCCGATGCGCGTCGTTCTGCTTGAGCATCCGCGGCTTTCGTCGGAGCATCATTTCAACGACATCGCCAACGCTCCCCTCTGGTCATGCCTCATGACGGGCTATGCGGCTTCGTCGCTCCTGCATGCCGGCTTTGAAGTGTCGATGATCGAGGGCCGGTATCTTTCCTTCGAAGAAACGATCGACGCGGTGATCACGTCCTCACCTGATTTACTGGGGATTCACGCTGTCTATTTCTGGGAGAAAACCGGGGCGCTCTTCGCCATGATTTCTCGACTGAGAGAACGGGGCTACGGCGGAGGGATCCATCTCTATGGGTTCTTTCCCACACTGGCGTGGAAGGAGATTCTCGATCATGTTCCCGCGGTGGACGGCGTGGTCGTCGGTGAACCGGAGCTGACCCTGGTCGACCTGTGCCGCTCCCCGGGCTCCGGGGAAGTCCCCCGAGTGCATGGCCTGGCCGTCAGGATGAACGGGGCGCCCATGCTCTGGGGTCTTCGGCCTCCCATCGACTCTTTGGACCAGCTGCCTTTTCCCGTCCGACCCTTCCTCGATGCCGAGGAAACCGTGAGCGTTTTGGCGAGCCGCGGCTGTTACAACGGGTGCTCATTCTGCCTCATTCCGTCCCTGGATGGCGGGCGCACCGTCTGGCGCAGCCGCACGGCAGTCAATGTTGCGGCAGAGGTGGCGGAACTGGTGGAGCGGGGCAAGCGCGACCTTTACTTTGTGGATCCCAATTTCATCGGTCCCGGCGAGTCGGGAAGGGCGAGGGCGATGGAACTCTCCCGCGCCCTTTCGGAGCTCAAGATCGCCTTCGGCATGGAGACCCGGGCTATCGATGTCACAGAACCCCTTCTGGCCGGTCTGAGGGACGGCGGGCTCAGGAGCCTGCTCCTCGGCATCGAAAGCGGCAGTCCCCGCGTGCTGAAACGGCTCGGCAAGAATACCACCGTCGCGCACAACGAACGGGCCATCGCCGCGGTCCGGGGAATCGGTATCGAGCCGGAGATCGGCTTCATCATGTTCGAGCCCTCCAGCACCCTGGAGGATATCGCGGAGAACTTGAGATTCCTGGAGCGCAACCGTCTCCTGGGAAGGCTCGGCCGCACCGCCAACCTGCTTTACCACGAGCACATCGCCTTCCGGGGCACCCCCGGTTATTTGGAGGCTTTTCGTCGGGGCGCACTGGTCGCGACCGGGGTGTTCGGGTTCGAGGGGAGGCTGCTTTACGGTGATGGGCGTGTGAGCTGGCTCGCAAGCGTGATGAGGCCCATATGCCAGTTTATACTGAGAAAAATGAACGAGGATTTTTCCCCGATCCACTGGAAGGTGGAATCCGGCGAATCCGGGGCTTTCAAAACCGTGAACGACCATTTGGTCGATCTCTTCAAACGAATGCTGAAGGAAGCGGCAAGCCTGCAGGGGGCGCCCAAACCGATCCGAACCGAACGTCTGGTAGCCGGGGCGCTGGAAAAGCTCGAACGAACGATTCACGAAGCCGGTGGGCGTCCTGGCACAGCCGGGCGTGAATGATTGCCCCAAAAAGGAGATGAGATGAAAATCAAGGAGATTGTTTCAGGGATTCAGCGCATCGACGAGGCATGGGTGGAGAAGGCACGTGAACGGACTGCCCGGCTGGCCATTCCGCCCCGAGCCCTGGGGAGGCTGCATGATATCTCTGAAAGGCTTTGCGGCATATCGCGCACCGTCTTGCCCGACGTCACCCGCCGGGTCATCCTGGTGATGGCCGGAGATCACGGTGTCGCGGCGGAGGGGGTGAGCGCCTTTCCCCAGGAAGTGACGGGGGAGATGGTCAAGAACTTCATGCGCGGCGGAGCGGGAATCAATGCGCTGGCGCGGTGGGTGGGGGCGGAAGTCATCGTCGTGGACATGGGAGTCATCCCGGACGTTGATGCATTCTGCCACTCGGAAAACGGCGGCTTCCGGTCGTGCAAGGTGGGCCGGGGGACGGCCAACCTCGCACGCGGACCCGCGATGACCCGGGGCCAGGCGGAAGAATCGATCCTGCACGGCTTTCGGATCGCCTCGGAACAGTTTGCTCGCGGTGTGCAGCTTATCGGCACCGGGGACATGGGCATCGCCAACACGACGCCCTCTGCAGCCATCGGAGTGGCCATCACGGGCGTCTCGACGGACACGATGGTCGGCAGGGGAACGGGTATCGATGACGAGACCCTCGCCAACAAACGCCGCATCATCGAACGAGGTCTGGAGACCAACCAACCCGACCGGTCGGACGGTCTGGATGTCCTCTCCAAGGTGGGGGGATTCGAGATCGGAGGAATCGCCGGGTGCATCCTGGCCGGAGCCTTCCATCGGCGCCCCGTCGTCATCGACGGTTTTATCTCCACGGCAGGCGCCCTGATCGCATACGCCCTCTGCCCCGCCGTGTCGGACTACCTGTTTGCCGGCCACTGCTCCGAGGAACCTGGCCATCGAGCCATGCTGAGCCACCTCGGGCTTGAGCCCATCCTCGATCTTCGGCTGCGCCTGGGGGAGGGCACCGGGGGCGCCCTGGCCATGGGCGTCATCGAGAGCGCCACGCGGGTGTTCAAAGAGGTCCTCACCTTTCAGGAGGCGGGCGTGACGAGCAGTTCCAACTGCTGAGACCCTGGTTGATCCTCCGACCGTCTTGCCCTCAAAAGCATTGTATGAGGCCGTGAAAAAGGGTAATCTTTGACCGGAGTTGTTCACCAGTGACCCACGGCGACAGTGAGCAGGCCGGTTGGGGGTGAAACCCGCCCCTCCCGGGGAAGCACGGCATGCCGTTGTAGGGGGGGTATCCCCGCCCGAGTTCCGGCAATCCAGCCAGTTCTCATGCAGGCTATCAGAGAAGGGAAGGCGCAAGCGGTGACAGCGAACGGCGGCAAGGCGAGGATCATCGCCTCTACAAAGCGGGGGGACCAGGGAGAGACCAGCCTTCTCTCCGGCGAAAGGGTTTCCAAAACCCATCTTCGAATTGAAGCCTGCGGCAATCTCGACGAATCCAACGCAACCATGGGATTGGCCAAGGCTCTTGCGACCAACCCCAGGATCCGGGAGATCCTCTCAGCGATTCAGAAAGATCTTGTCTGGCTCGGTGCGGAACTGTCGAACGTCGATCCGGAGAGGAAGCTTGACCGGGTCGAGGAGGCCCAAATATCGGATCTCGAGTCGAGGATCACTGAACTGCAAACGTAGGCGCCGCTATCCCGCAGTTTCGTGGCTCCCGGCACCAAACCGGTGAGCGCTGCCCTGGACATGGCTCGGACGGTGGTCCGTCGTGCCGAGCGGAGCATCGTGGCTTTGCACGAAGCGGAAGGACTGCAGCGCCCGGAAGTCTTGAGCTACATCAACCGCCTCGGATTCCTTTTATTTATCATGGCCCGTTATGCGGACAAATTCCCCTGAGAGCGTGAAAGGGATTGCGCCGGGGGTCAATGCTGTTGACTTGGCTGACAAGAATAAGGGCTGGATGCTTAAGTCAACGGTATTGGCGCCGGGGGTGGCAGGAAAGCCTCTCTTTCGACCTTGCCTGTCAATCATCCCATGGTTTTCGAGTACCATCCCTCTTGACGACGCAAGGAACTCGTCGCAGACTGCAGCGTCGGTTCGACCTCAGAAACCCTTTGCTCAGGAGGGTCCATGCGTTGGTTCTTCTTTCTTCTGTCGCTTCTCTTCATTTCCCTGGGGACCATGATGGTCCTCTACTCAAAGGAAGCCCGGGCCTGCAGCCGCAGCTGGTTCACCCGGTTTGATCTTCGGGCCCTGGCTGTGGCGCCGGCTGTCATGGGAGCGCTCCTGATCGTTGGTGCGTTCAGGGTGCGCGAGGTCTTCGGGCTGGCGTTCGTCCTGGGTCTTCTGGCTCTCGCCAAGGGGGCGTACCTCGCCTTCGGTCCCCCCGAGCAGATCAAAGGTCTGCGCGACTGGTGGTTGGACGAGGCAGGGGACATCGTGATCAGGCTGTCCGGCCTGGTGACGTTCCTGGTCGGAGCAGCCTTCCTCTCCTGGCTGGTTTGAAATGACGGAAGCGAACACCGGGATGCCTGCGGCCGGCTTTCCCAATCGAGAGGCTGGAGAGAGAATGCCCGGACTCCAAGCCTGTCCGGGAACGGCCGTTCCACGACGGGAACGGGCAGACCGGAAGGGGATGTGGTCCGCACCTACGCAGGAAGTACGGCATTCTGTCACAGGGGCCGGGCTCATCCGCGCCGCATTCGCACCGCTTCGAAGGGTACCGAGGGAGGATCTCAGAGCCGGTATGGCGGCCGGAATGGTCGTGAGATCCGCGCTGATGGCCGTGATCGCGCTATGTATGGTGTCCACCTGCGCCAAAGTGGGGCCGGAATACGTCCGTCCTGAGACCTCAATCTCTCCCGAGTGGCTGGAAGCCCATGACTCGCGGGTCAAGACCGACCCGGCGGAGTACCGGGCATGGTGGGAGGTGTTCGCGGATCCCACGCTGGATGCGATCATCGATCAGGCGTACTGCGAGAATCTCTCGCTCAGGATTGCCGGCGTCCGGGTCCTGGAGGCGAGGGCTCAGTTGGGCGTTGCCGTCGGTGGCCTTCATCCCCAGAGCCAGTTTGCTGACGGCTTTGTCACGTTCACGAGGTCGAGCGGCCGTTCGTCTGCAGCAGGGAGGCAGCCCGGCATCGATCTCAGCATCTGGGAAGACCGTGTTGGCCTCGGAGCCGCCTGGGAGATTGATTTCTGGGGCAAGTTCAGGCGGGCCGTGGAAGCCGCCGACGCTGAACTTCGGGGAGCCGTCGCCGATTACGACAATGCCCTCGTGACCCTCACGGCCGATGTCGCCGCCCTCTACGTTCAGATCCGGACCCTTGAGCGAAGGATCGAGATCGCCCGTCAGAACGTGGATACCCAGAGGGAATCCCTGCGGATTGCCGAGGCCAGGTTCCAGGGCGGCACGACGACCCAGCGGGATGTCGAGCAGGCCAGAACCGTCCTTTTCGATACCGAAGCCACCATCCCTATCCTGGTGGCCCAGCTCAGGCAGGCCCAGAACGCCCTGAGCGTCCTCCTGGGTTTGCCCCCGGGGGATCTCGAGGGATACCTGCACGGTCCTTCCATGATCCCGGCGCCGCCTCCACAGGTCGCAGTGGGAATTCCCGCGGATCTGCTCCGAAGAAGGCCGGATGTGAGAAGAGCGGAACTGCAGGCCATGGCGCAGTCGGCCCGGATCGGGGTCGCCAGGGCGGAGCTCTTCCCGGCCTTTTCCCTTTCGGGGACCTTCGGCTTCGCCGCATCCGATGTGGGGCGATTCGGGCTTTCGGACCTATCCTCCTGGGAGGCTCGAACAGGCTCTATCGGTCCTTCCGTTCGCTGGGACATCCTGAACTACGGTCGGATCACCAACAATGTCCGGGTGCAGGACGCGAGACTCCAGGGACTCCTTCTGGCCTATCAGAACGCGGTATTGAGGGCTCAGCAGGAAGTGGAGGATTCCCTGACGGGATATCTTCGCGCCCAGGAGAATGCGGAGCTCCTTGCCCTGAGTGCCGAAGCGGCCAGGCGATCCCTGGATCTCGCCTTCGTCCAATATCAGCAGGGCATCACCGATTTCACCACGGTCCTGACGGCCCAGCAGGACCTCTTGAGCGTGCAGGACAACCTGGCCAGTGCCCTGGGCGGCATCAGCGCCAACCTGGTCGCCTTGTATCGGGCCCTGGGGGGCGGCTGGCAGAACAGGGAAGTGAAGGAGCTCGTCTCTCCCGAAATCAAGGAGGTCATGGCCCGGCGGACCAACTGGGGAAGGCTGCTCGATGCGGCGGTCTACCCTGCCGAGGGGCCCGAGGCATCGGCGCCCGTCCGTCTCCCCGACTGGTGAGAAGGCTTTCGGCAGCCTCCGGGCGTTACAGCCTTCTACAGACTGGATTTCCTTATCTCGCGCCGGCCGTAAGAGTGCACAGAAACCTCAGGAACAGGAGCCATGATGGGGCTGACGAGGATCGTGATCAGGGCCATCCTCATGCCTCTTGAGTGCACGGCTTGAATCGATGAGCGACCGGGAGTGAACGTCATGTCAAAGCCGTTGACCCAGTCCTTCCAGCCATCCAGGAGCGCAGTCGCCATTCTCCTTTGCCTGCTTCTCCTGCCCGCCTCCGCCTGCGAAAAGCAGGCCCCCCCCAAGCTGCCCCCTCCGAAGGTCACGGTGAGCCTACCTGTGCTTCAGACGGTGACGGACCACCTGGACTACTCGGGAAACACCCGGGCCGTGAACACGGTGGAGCTTCGCGCGCGGGTGGAGGGAATCCTCGAGAAAGCACTCTTCAAGGATGGGGAGATCGTCAAGAAGGACCAACTGCTCTTCGTCATTCAGCGAGACACTTACGAGGCGAGACTTCAGCAGGCCGAGGGCAACGTCCAGACGCAGAAGACGCTCCTTGCCCATGCCCAGAGGGAGCTCACCCGGTATGCCGGGCTTCTCAGCCAGAAGGCCGCAGCGGAGACGGACGTTGAAAACTGGCGCTTCCAGCGCGACAGCGCCCAGGCGGCCCTCATCACCGCCGAGGCACAGAGGGATCTGGCCCGGCTCGACCTGGGATACACGCAAGTCAAGGCCCCGTTCACCGGCCGCATCGATCGCCGGCTGGTGGACCCCGGCAACCTGGTGGGCGCCGGTTCCGCGACAGTGCTCGCCGAGATTGCCCAAATCGATCCTCTTTATCTCTACTTCAGCGTCAGTGAGACGGATATCGCCGCCATCAGGGGAGGGGCCAGAGAGGCTTCCGGGCCGGGTAAGGACCCGCTGTTCCGCGTCTTCATGGGGCTCGCCTACGAGGAAGGCTTTCCCCACGAGGGATACGTGGATTTCAGGGCAACAACTGTGGATTCCAACACGGGGACCCTTTTGGTTCGTGGGGTGTTCTCCAATCCCGACGGAAAGATCCTGCCCGGGCAAATTGCCCGTGTGAGGATGCCGGCGGGAAGAGAGAGAGAAGCTATTGTGGTGCCCCGGGTGGCGGTTGGCTTTGATCAGCTTGGGTCCTATGTTCTGGTGGTCAGCGGAGAGAACGTGGTGGAACGTCGGTCCGTGACCACAGGCCCCATCCAGGACTCGATGATCGTCATCGAAAACGGCTTGGATCCGGAGGCGAGGGTTGTGGTGAAAGGGCTCCTCAAGGCGCGCCCCGGCCAGCCGGTGACGCCGGCGGAAACCGGTTCTTAGTTTCTGGTTTCAGTACACCTGGGCGTAGATGATCGCCCGGATCAGCTGGTTCCCAAGCTCGTGTTTGGGAACCAAGCGATTCATTGCCTCTCAACTTGATACCCGCAACTCGCAACTGACGCCAGCCAAAGGTTGCCCATGATCTCGAAGTTCTTCATCGACCGGCCCATTTTCGCCAACGTCATCGCCTTCATCACGATCATCATCGGGCTGGTGTGCCTCTACAACCTGCCCGTAGCCCAGTACCCACAGATCGTGCCGCCGACCATCCAGGTGACGACGCGGTATCCGGGGGCCAGCGCCGAGGTTGTGGCTTCGACCATTGGAGTACCCGTCGAACAGGCGGTGAACGGGGTGGAGAATTCGATCTACATGTCCTCCACCAGCAGCAGCGACGGCTCCTATTCGCTCACCATCACCTTCGAAGTGGGAACGAACCTCGATACCTCACTGGCTTTGGTCCAGAACCTGGTCAACACGGCTCTCGCTCAGCTCCCCGAAGGCGTCCGGGAGCAGGGGGTCACCATTCGCAAGGTGTCTCCCAACATCCTCCTGGTGGTCAGCATGTACTCCGAGGACGACCGGTTCGAGGAGCGCATCTCGGCGCTCGAGGGCCAGGGCAAGACCGTCATGCT
>CAZEOY010000008.1:0-16988 GCA_964513835.1 uncultured Syntrophobacteraceae bacterium | reverse complement strand
TGATGGCATTGTTGACCGTTCTCATCCTTCTTTTCGGGAATGCAGTCGGAGGGCGCTCCGGCATGATTTTCGCCTTCGGTTTGGCCATCGTCATGAATTTTGGAAGTTACTGGTTTTCGGATAAGATTGTTCTGGCGATGTATCGAGCCCAACCGCTGGATGAATATTCCGCGCCGGACCTGCACCGGATGGTTCGTGAGCTGGCTCAGGAAGCTCAGCTCCCCATGCCGCGGCTTTATATCATCCCCGAAGCCACACCCAACGCCTTTGCCACGGGACGAAATCCTGAAAACGCCGTGGTGGCCGTGACGGAAGGCATCACTCGCCTGCTCACCCCTCAGGAGCTGCGAGGGGTCATCGCGCACGAGCTAGGTCACGTAAAGAACCGCGATATCCTGGTCAGCTCCATTGCAGCAACCTTGGCTGGCGCCGTCATGATGCTGGCCAACATGGTCAAATGGGGAGCCATTTTCGGTGGATTCCGAGGTGATGACGAGGAAGGCGGGAGCGGGATTCTCGGGGCACTCATCATGGCCATCCTGGCGCCCATCGCGGCCATGTTGATCCAGATGGCCATTTCCCGATCCAGAGAGTATCTTGCCGATGAGACCGGAGCCAGACTCACGCATGGAGGAGAACCTCTGGCCCGTGCCCTCGAGAAGCTCTCCATAGCCTCGGAGCGCATCCCCATGCACGATGCCAACCCTTCCACGGCTCACATGTTCATCGTGAATCCGCTGTCGGGAAGAAGCCTCATGAACCTCTTCAGCACGCACCCTCCCATTGAAGAGCGCATCGAGCGGCTGCGTTCAATGCGCTAACGGCTGCAGCGACGCGAGATCAATCGTTGAGAAGCGGGAGACCGCTCCAGCCCAACGACATGGGCATGCAGGCGGGAATCCGGCCGGGCACGAATGGATCTGGATTCCCGCCCGCCTTCAACGATGGCGAATCACCGTCAATCCGCTGGTTCTTATGGCCCATTCGACTTCTGTGTTTGTCACGTCGGGCGATCTCCTGTTTAGACGTACGTAAAGAGGCAGAAAGCGCAGTGTTCCGTTCATGACCCCCATCTCAGCGTTCCGGCGGCTCTTCGCCGGAAAGAAACAAACCCCTCTCAGCTGAAACAGCCTGTCCTTCGAAGCCGAAGCTTGACCCCCCCTGGCCGAACACGGAGTTGATTGCCATGAGTGAATACCTGGAAGAAGCCATCGAGTACCACCAGGCCACCAAACACGATTTCCAGCGCTATGCCCGGGGCCCCGGTTATCTGGACTGGGCAACACAGCCGGATCCCTTCCGTCGCTATCACGATACACAACTGATCAGGCTCGACCGCGACACATCGGAGCTTCCGGATCCCCTGTACGATGAGGTTTATGCCTGGGGAAGGATCTCGGCGGCCCCCTTCAATGCACGAACCCTCTCACGGCTCCTGATGAACTGCCTGGCCCTCTCAGCCTGGAAGAGCGCAGGGGGGACATCCTGGGCACTGCGCGTCAACCCCTCAAGCGGCAACCTGCATCCCACCGAAGGCTATCTCGTGAGCGGGGCGGTTCCGGGTCTGAGCGATGTCGCGATGGTCTGCCATTATGCTCCGAAGGAGCATGCCCTGGAGCGAAGGGTTGTCATCCCTGCCGAAATCTGGCGGAGGTTGACCGAGGGACTCCCTCCCGAAAGCTTCCTGATCGGGTTGACGTCGATCCACTGGCGTGAGTCATGGAAATATGGAGAGCGTGCCTATCGCTACTGCCAGCTGGATCTGGGACACGCCATTGCAGCAGTCAGCCTGGCGGCTGCAGGTTTGGGATGGAGAGCCCTGCTGCTGGATTCTCCGAGCACCCATGAAATCGGCGCGCTCCTGGGGACTTCCGGGACGACCGGACCCGAACGGGAATGTGCCGATGGACTGATCCTCATCCTGACCCACCCCAATGAACTCCTGCGAGATATTCTGCTTCAGCTCCCGGAGGAAGCCGTCCTGAAGGGATTGGCCTGGGAAGGGCGGCCCAATCAACTCAGTCGAGGGCAGGTGAAATGGGAGCTCATCGATGCAGTCGAACAGGCGTGCCTCAAACCGACCACCAAAACCGAAATCCAAGGCTGCTCGGGTTCCGACCAAGACGCCTCGGCGGCTGTTCGCCCGAACCTCATGCTGAGCCGGATTGTGCGACAGCGGCGGAGTGCCGTCTCCATGGACGGCGTCACCCGCATGTCGTCCGATTCCTTTTTCAGGCTGCTGCTGCGGACAGTGCCGACCCCACGTCTGGCCCCCCACGCAACACTCCCATGGTCCCCGAAAGTGCATCTGGCCCTGTTCGTTCATCGCGTTGACGGACTGCCCCCCGGGCTTTACCTCCTTGTGCGCCGGCGGAACGCTCTGGCTTCACTTCAAGAGTCCATGCACCCAGGCTTCCTCTGGAGACGCCCCGGCTCCTGTCCCCGGGAGCTTCCGCTCTACCAGTTGATGGAGGGAGACCTCAAAAGGACCGCGAAACAGCTCGCATGCTTTCAGGATATCGCCGGAGATGGTTGTTTCAGTACGGCAATGATTGCAGAATTCGATGCACCGCTTGAAACCCACGGCCCGTGGTTCTATCCCAGGCTTTTCTGGGAGTGCGGCCTGGTCGGCCAGGTGCTCTACCTGGAGGCCGAAGCGGCTGGACTCCGGGCCACGGGCATCGGCTGCTACTTCGACGATCCCACCCACCAACTGCTGGGGTTGAAGTCGATCCGATACCAGGTCCTGTATCACTTGACGGCAGGAGGCCCCATTGAAGACAGCCGGCTGACCACGCTTCCGGCCTATCCGGATTGAGACGGTCAAAGGAGAGCGAGTCCCAAAAAGGATCCTTCGGATTCTCGATGTGATCCGGGAGGGATGGGATGGGAGGCGATGAATCGGAAACACGGTCCACACCCCAGGTGAACATGGAAAAATCCACTTGATGTGACGTATGATTTACAGATGAACGGATTGGGTTGACTTCATTGAATGAATTTCAGGGTCTGGGAAACAGCGGCTCCTGAACCATATACTCCGCCTCAACTCCACTGGACCGAAGCTCCTTGGCCCATCCCCTGAGGCTCCTCGCCTCCTCGACCCAGCCACATTGCTCCATGCGGCATGCCTGGCTTTCGACGTACTGGGTGAAGCTGCCGGTCGGAGAATTCGAGTCCATGGCAGATTGTTGATCGCTCTTGGACAACGTGAGATGCCTCATGCGATTTCTCCCCACGTTAGAATGAGAAATTCAGTCCTCCATGTTTCCAGCCATCCGGGGGTGATCTGTAGTCCGCTCCCCGAGCCTCGCCGATGCTGCGCCCTGTCCGCTCACGATGAGCGCCATCCCGACCGCAGATGAACTCAATTTTTTTACTTATAGCAAGCATCCATTCGTTATTCAAACTGAAATACGCCCGTGCAATCCTGTATCGCTTCATAGGGAACCAGTTGATCGAAGGTCCGCTTCCACCAGATTCCCCATGATCATGCAGCCTGGGCTCTGGGTTCTCAGGCCGTCCGTTGAACAGCACACGGTATGAGCGATCAGTTCCTCTTTTTCAATCGGATCGCGCTTCGCAGAATGCCGTGGCTTCTTCGAAATCAGATCAAAGCGGTGAGGAAATGGAGCACAACCTCTTGATATTTCGTTTCCAATCGCTAAAGGTGAAATCCGATGCCTCGCATCTGGCCAAAGCAGACCCGAACCAAACTGGACTCGAAAAGAATCCCCGGTGCTATCACCGAACGATCAACCGTTTGATTCAGGGAAGAGTTTCTTGTAGAAGGAAAAGACCGGGTGCTGCCATAGTCGTGCTGAGTTTTGGGAGAACAGCGCATGGATTTGAATTCGTGCGGCATGCAGGAGGATGCAATGACAGTGAAAGAGGCATTCGTGATGCGGGCGTGCAGCCTGAAAATCCTTGCAGCGATCTATGCTATTGAGAGCGGGGCAGTCACCTGGATGGGCCCTCATCCCAATGAAAAGGCGATGGTGGCTCAATAACCCCGTCAGGCAGGATGCTCGAACCGCCCCCTGTACAACCAGGAAAAGGGGAACTCAGAAATCCACTCCCGGACAACACCGTATCGCAGGGCATGAACTTCTTGGAGAACCGAATCGATTTTGTCATGTCGGCTGAACCGGGCTCACCCTCGGGTGCCTGGTTTTCCTCTCCTGCCGGGAAGGCTGACTCCCGTGAATCGATGAATTCGGAAATCGAACGAGATCCATTTGACACGAACGAGATCCAGATTCTGGAGCAATCCATTGAAATCGCGGAAGATTTGGTGAGCAACCACTTCAAGATCTCTACCTCCGACTGGAAGCGGTACCGCTACGACATTCGGTCTCTGTCCGATCTCACGCCGGGAGAGATCACCGATACGGCTTTCGCACAGATCCGGCGATACCTCAGGTGTCCCGATCAGAAGCTGAGGGGCGGCAACCCCGCCGACTACTTCAAAATCTGCCTTCAGGACCATGTGATCCGCAAGGCCACCCAGAGGGACCCCCAGATCGATCTGCTGCCGCTGGCCGTCTACATCGTGATCCATGAACTGATCCATGTCATCCGTTTTGCAAGGTTCATCCAGCGTTTCGATGCGTCCCGCGTCGAGCAGGAGGCCGAAGAAGCGCGGGTGCATGACCTTACGTTCACAATACTCAAGAACTGCCGTGTGTCAGGCATTCAGGAGATTTTGACAGCCTTCAGAGACTGCCGCACCATGGAAACCTTTCACGGAGTTCCCGACAGGGTCTCCGGGCAACAGGGATGAGCGAAGATGCAGAGCAAGATCACCCGAGAGGAAGTCCGCCATGTGGCGCATCTGGCGCGACTGGAGTTGGCTGAAGCTGACGAAGTCCGCATGACGGAACAAATGAACAACATTCTTGATTACATGGAAACGCTGAACCAGGTGGACACATCGGACGTGCCGCCCACCACCCATGCAATTGAGAACCGGAATGTCTTCCGTCCCGACATCGTGCTGGGCTCACTTCATCGCGAGGCGGCCCTCGCCAATGCACCGGAAACGGATCAGATCAGTTTTGTCGTCCCCAAAGTGTTCTGAGTGAACCGGCAACCTTGCGCCGCCCATCACATGAGGATCCTGTCGGGAGGGTTCAGACACGGGATCGGAAGCACGGAAGACGATCCGGCGATCGTGTCAAGCCCGAAGGGTTCCGGGATAGCAAAATGGTTGCATCAGACCTTCGCATAATAAGGAAATCCAGATGGACCCCACCTCCATGACCATTCACCAGCTTCATGATCTGCTGGTCAAAAAGGAAATCGGTGCATTCGAGCTCACGCAGGGATTTCTGAAGCGCATTGAGCAGCTGGATGGACGCATGCGCAGCTACCTCGCCCTGGAGGCGGAAATGGCGCTCAGGGAAGCTGCACGTTTCGACCAGGGCCGCAAGGATCTCGGCTCGTCACCCCTGGCGGGCATTCCGCTGGCGCTCAAGGATGTCATTTGCACGCGCGGTGTGCGCACGACCTGTGGATCGCGGATTCTTGAGAATTTCATCCCACCCTATGACGGGACGAGCATTGAAAAGCTAAGGAATGCAGGAGCCATCTTCCTTGGCAAGACCAATATGGACGAGTTCGCGATGGGGTCGTCCACGGAGAACTCGGGATTCTGGCCCACCCGTAACCCCTGGGACCTGGATCGCGTTCCCGGCGGGTCCAGCGGCGGTTCCGCAGCCGCCGTGGCAGCGGATCTGTGCGCCGGTGCCCTGGGCACGGACACCGGTGGATCCATCCGTCAACCGGCTTCATTTTGTGGAGTTGTGGGCCTGAAGCCCACCTATGGCCGCATCTCCCGGTTCGGTCTCGTGGCCTTCGCCTCCTCCCTGGATCAGATCGGCCCCATCACCAAGGATGTGGAGGATGCGGCCCTGCTGCTTCAGATCCTTGCGGGACACGATTCACGGGACTCGACCTCCATCAACATGCCAGTCCCGGACTATCTCGCCACCATGGGGGAACCCATCAAAGGCCTTCGCCTCGGAATACCGAGGGAATATTTTGTGGAAGGGATGCACCCGGATGTGGAAGCGGCGGTAAGGGCTGCCATCCGGAAGTGCTCGGAACTGGGGGCCGAAATCATGGAGGTCTCCCTTCCCCACACCCAATACGGAGTGGCCGCCTATTACATCATTGCACCAGCCGAGGCCAGCTCAAACCTTGCCCGGTATGACGGTGTGAAGTACGGGCTGCGGGCGCCCGATGCCCGGGATCTCCTGGCCATGTATCGACAAAGCCGTTCCGAAGGATTCGGTCCCGAGGTGAAACGCAGAATCATGCTCGGCACGTATGTCCTTTCCGCGGGATACTACGACGCCTACTACCGAAAAGCGTCCCAGGTACGCACGATGATCCGCCAGGATTTCTTGAATGCCTTCGAGCAGTGTGATGCGATCCTGGCCCCCGTAGCGCCCATCCCGGCATTCAAGATCGGTGAGAAGTCCGACGATCCGCTCCAGATGTACTTGAGCGACGTTCTGACTTTGCCCGCAAGTCTGGCCGGCATCCCCGGAATTTCCGTGCCGTGCGGCTTCTCGAGCGAAGGACTGCCCATTGGACTGCAGATCCTGGGCCCCCACCTGAGGGAGGATCTCATCATTCGAATCGGCTATCAGTTCGAGCAGCACACCGACCATCACCTTGCCAAACCCAACCTATGAATTGGAGTCGTATGGGACCGGAAGGCAGAATGCAGGTGTCCTCGTGGATCTCGGAGATCGAGAATCATATTTCGACAGGACAGCCGCGCCCTGTGGCATTCAGGATCTGGCGGAGGTTCGGACGTCTCCCCCATCGGGCCCCTTTTGAGGAACTCGACCTCCACCATGCCAAGAGGCTTTCACGCCTCAGGCGAAAAGTACCCTTTGGGAACCACGGCGATCCCCCTGGGAGTGACGTCAAATCGCTTGCGGTCCTCCTGAGGGTCGATGCCGATGCAAGTTCCTGGCGGTATGACGTTGTGCTTGTCGATGATGGCCTTCTTGATCCTGCAGTTGCGGCCGACTTCGACATGGTCCATAATCACGGATTCGTCTACTTCGGCCCAGCTGCGCACCATGACGCTGTAGCCAAGCACTGAGCTTCGGACAGTGGCCCCGCTTACGATGCAGCCGGGGCCGACGAGAGAGTCAACAGCCGTGCCCACTCTCGGCGGCTTCGCTTCAGGCTGATTGAATACGAACTTGGCTGGCGGAAACTGCTTCTGAAACGTCCGTATGGGCCACAGGGAGCCGTAGAGGTTGAAAAACGGGTCGACTCCCGTGAGATCCATATTGGCATTCCAGTAGGAATCGAGTGTTCCCACATCCCTCCAATATTGCGAATCTCTTGTGCCGTCCACCAGGTTGAGTCTTCGAATACCGTCGGTATCAACGGTATAGATGTAATCCTTGATCTTGTTCAGACGCCGGTAAGGGTAGGCCTGTACCTTCATCTCCTGGATACATTTGGGAATGATGTCGCGCCCGAAATCCTCGTAGTCCGTCTTGGTCAGCAGATCCAGCAGCACCTGCGTCTTGAAGAGGTAGATCCCCATAGACGCGAGGCAGCGCTCGGGATCGTCGGGAATGGCCTTGGGCTCGCGGGGCTTCTCCTCCCAGGCACGAATTCGGAAGTCATTGTCTACCTCGGCAATGCCGAATTCCGAACCCTGCGACCGGTCTACCTCCAGCAGTCCCACCGTCACGTCGGCATCGTGCTCATCGTGATAGACCCGGAACTGACTGTAGTCCATCTTGTACAGATGGTCCCCCGAGAGAATCAGGACATTCCGCGGATGCTCCCTCACGATGAGATAGTAGTTCTGTCGAACCGAATCAGCCGTTCCCCGGTACCAGTCCGTGCCCATTCTCTGTTGCGGGGCAGCGATCTTCAGGTAATGCCCGAGAGAACTGGAGAAGATGTTCCAGCCCTCTTCGAGGTGATCCGTCAGTGACTGGGACTTGTATTGCGGGAAGACGATGATCTTGTAGAGCTGCGAGTTGATGCAGTTGCTCAGGGGGATATCGATGAGGCGATACACCCCCCCGATGGGCACTGCCGGTTTCGAGCGGTCCTGCGTGAGTGGCATGAGCCGCTGCCCGCGCCCGCCTGCCATGATGACGGTCAGAACATCCTTCATCCCCCCCCCTTTGAGACCCGGCAATCTCCGCCTTTAAGAAGCCGTTGCCACCTTGACCTAGAACCACCTCACTTCAATGCCTGCAAAATCGGTCTGCTGCAGCCGTCACGAGTCCGACCTCAGCAGCGCGCCAGAGGCTGCGATCACTTGAAAAAGCTCATGGGATTTTGAGGCATATCGTTTCCCTGGTAAACAATCATCCCCTCTTTGTCGACCAGGACGAACAAGGGAATCCCCTGGACCCGGTAGGCTCTGGATACTCTGCTGCCCGCATCGTAGAGAGTGGGCCACGATACCGGATGTCCCTCCTGGTACCGCTTCACCTTCTCCAGACTGTCTCCTTCACCCACGTTGATCCCGAGAATCTCCAGATCCTTAACAGGCACCCTTTCGCGCACTTTGGCAATATGCGGCTTCATGGAGACGCAGGCAGGACACCAGGTGGCCCAGAAATAGAGCATCACCGCCCGATCTCCGCGGTATTGACTCAGTTTGACGGTCGTGCCTTTGAGGTCCTGCAGTTCAAAGTCGGGTGCCGGACCCTTGTTGCCGGACCCGAAGAGTCCCGCCAGGAGGACTCTTTCGCCGAGCGCTTCCGCACTGGCCGCATCCATCCCCGGAACGGTTGCCTGGAACATCATGAACACGAAAAGAGAAATGATCCCGAATTTCAAACCCTTCCGGCTCGCTGGTATCATAACCACAGTTCTCCTGTCTTGATAAAATAGTATTGGGCCGCAAAAATCATCAGCAGGCCGAAGCCCTTCTGGACCCGCCTCATCCAGGTCCCTGATCTGGGCAGGGCCGTGAGCAGACTGGTGAAGGTGCCGACGAAGATCACCAGGCTCCCCATCCCATAGGCAAAAGCAAAGAGCATCGCGAATCCCCAGACCACATTCTGTCCCGTAGCGACGATGGTCAACAGCACCGCGAGGACGGGTGTGGTGCAGGTGCTGATCACCAAAGCGGAAGCTCCCCCGAGGAGCAGGCTTGACAGGATATCATGTCCGGGCAGATCCCGGACCTGCAAGCGATTCAGGAACGCCGGGGGGGTCAAACCCACGACACCCAGCATCGCCAGACCGAAGAACAAACAGATATTGCCCACCACCCAATAGGTCCAGGGACTGGTCGTCATGGCACCGAACATGCGTCCGGTAAGGGCCGCAAAGGCACCCAGCGAAGCATACACCAAGGCAAGCCCCAGAACATAAAAGACCGCCAGCTTGAAACCCTTCCATCTGCTGCCGTGGGCCTTGCCTCCAATGAATGCCACCGTAATGGGCAGCATAGGGTAGCTGCAGGGGGTCAGGCTCGCCAGCATCCCCCCCAGGAAGGATACCCCGACGGCCAATCCCGGGGAATTCATCGCCAATCCCTCAAGCTGACTCAAAAAATCCAAAGCTCACCCGTCCTTCTCTCATTTCATGCCAGGGAAATCTGCTCGAAAACCTTCATCGCAGCAAAGTCCTTTCCGGTGTAATGCGAAACCCAGTTGAGCATAGACCGGACAAGACCTCTTCGTCTGGAAGATGAAAACTGGAGACGCCATATGGATTCAAGGGGGAGATTCCTGACCCCTTCGATCAGCCGCAAGCTTCCCGCATCGATGGAGATCAATCCGGCAGATGCGCTCCGGTGCTCCGAGCACAGAAGAAGACCCTGCGCCGGATCCCACCCCCAAAGTCTATCTTCACGCAGCAATTTTGCGCAGCGACTGCAACGAGCGATGGCTGGCAGGTAGCCCAGGATACCCATAAACCGGAATAAGAAAATCAGCACAGCATTCAGGGGATACCCTTTTTCGGCCACCCGTCGCATCGACTGCGTCAAGAGCGGGAACAACTCCTGCTGGGCTTCCCCCTCCGGGACCAGTTCGAGGATGAGCTCGCAAATCAAGGCTCCACAAGTCCATTTGTCCAGATCTTCACGTAATGCTAAGTGCGGATCCAAAAGCTTGCAAGCTTCGATCCACACCATGGATTTCTTTTCTCGATATTCCAGTCTGACCAGACTGCAGGGTTCAAAAACATGTGCGAACCTCTTCCGGCTCCTCCGCGCGCCTTTGGCCAATGCCCTGAGCTTACCTCCCTCCATCGCGTAAAAGGTGACTAAACGATCTGCTTCACCCAGATCCCGAGTCTTGAGCATGAAGGCATCGGTCTCCACGCCGGTCACGGGTCAAGCCCCACATGCCCCCATGTGAATGCGCCTTCGCCATAGGGCTTCCCGCCACTCAATAAAAAAAGCACCTTCCTGAAAACGGACAAGGCGCTCATTGCAGATCGGATCCGGGCATCTCCAGAGGAATGCCCATATCAGGGTTTCGCTCCTTGCTCCTTCCCGGCCACAGGAAGGCGCACCCTGCGCTTGCTGTTCTCGATGATTTCATCATCCCACTTGATTCTCACCGACTTGCCATCGCGCAACTCGATATCCACAACCCGCTCCACCTCCAGCTCTTTCTTCTCCCCCGCCTTCATCGTAAAGGCCTCAGTGGTCTGATCATCGATCTTGAGACTCACTCTGGCCTTATGAATCGCCACCAAACTCAGCACATGAGGACGCCTTTCCCCGTCTGAAGCCTCCTCCGTTTCAACCGGAAGCACTTCGCTGGCAAACGGCTTCCAGTTGGAGGGTTTGGCGGGAATTCCCCGCAGCCCAGGGCCTTCCAGCGCCGAAGCCCTGGGAGTCTGGCTCGCACCCTGACTGGGGGCAGAGCCAGGGTGCCTCTGGGGTGACGGTCCTCCAGACCCCTCCAACCCCTCGGCACTGGCCAGAGCCCCGCCCTGCGGGCTGACCAAATCCGAAGGAAGCTCCTGAGACGGGTAGACGGCACCCGTTTTTTCAACCGCCTGCTGGCGCTTCAGCCAGATGGAAAACCAGGCCCCCCCGATGAGAGTCCCCACGGCCAGAAGAGCCAGAAGAATGATCAGCAATGCTTTCGATCGGTTCTGACGTCTCAGTGAACGGCACCATTCCCGATACTTGCGGAATCCTTTGCCTTGTCGGTCAAAGGAACCGATGTGCTGGCCGTACCTTTCCATCAACGGCATGGATTCGAGTCCGAGCGCATCGCAGTAGTTCCTGATGAACGCACGTATGATCAGGGGCACCCCGATTCGATCGAATTCCCCCGATTCGAGGGCATTGATCATACTGGGGCTGATCCGGGTCTTCTCCGAGATGAATTCGACCGTCAGCCCCTGTTTCAGGCGTTCCGCCTTGAGGTGCTCAGCTAGTTCGTGCATGGCTCCTACTGGGTTTGATTAAAGGGATATCTGTATGAAGGCGCGCCCCTCGAGCTCCTCAATCCACTCCATGAACTTCCGGTCCAGTTCTTTCTGGAGGAGCATCCTGCGCGCTTTCTCGCGTGCATCGGGATCCGTCGAAGCCGCACGCTCTCTCTGGAGGTCGAGAACCTTGAAGATGTAAAACCCCCCGGGCGTCTTGATCACTTCCGTTACTTCACCCACGCCCAGGTTTCGAGTGGCAATCTCGATCGGTTTCGCGAGATCACCGGCATCCATGAAACCGATATCTCCCCCGTCTTGGACAGCAGGCCCCCGGGAATGCTCCCGCACCGCCCTGGCGAAATCGGCTCCAGACTTCAGTTTGTCGTGAATGTCCTTGGCCTTCTGCTCCGATGCAACGACTTTTGCGGAATCGCTCTCGGAAACCGGAATGAACAACACTGCCAGACGCCTCCGATCCGGACCCGGCACATCCTCCGACTTCAGGAACTTGTCCACCTGGTCGTCCGTGATGATCGTCCGGGATTTGAGAACCCGATCCACCAGTCGATTGCGCTCCAGCCGCTTCTTCATGTTCTCCTTGAACTGTGCCAGCGTCTGCCCCTCCTGCTGCAGCAGGTATTCGAACTGCGAGTCCGTCAGCTGGCTTTCCCGCTTGACGTTTTCAACGGCCGATTCGACATCCTTATCGGAAACATTAATCTTGAGGCGGCTGATTTCCTGTTCCGTGAGCCTGTCCCGGATGATGAGTCTCAAGACTTCCTGCTCAACGATCTTCTGCCTGGCAGGGTCGTCCGTTTTGATCTCAGGATTCTCCTTTTCCAGTGACTTGATCCGATCCTTCAACTCACTGTACAGGATGATATCCCCATTCACGTTGGCGACGATCTTGTCCACCGTTTCCGCTGAAGCCGATGAGCAGAACAGCATCCCGAGAACCAGGAAAGCACATGCTCGATATCGCATCTTGAGTCCTTTATAGTGAACAACTCTTAGAGGGAAACTGAGTCGGTTTGCTATGCCTATGCCTTTTCGTCACTAACATTTTCACCCTGGCCTTGCAACAGTCTTTTCAGGCGCGAAAGGCGCTGGGCCATGGTTCTTCCCCAAATCTCCACACGCAACCGTTTATCCGTTTCAAGGGTATATGTGCACCGATTCTCCTCAAGGCTCGAAAGAATCTGCATGAGGTTCACCTGAGGAGAGAAATGAAGCACAAAGGTCTCCTCATCCCCATCCAGGCGGACGACAGCCAGGTTCCTGAAAAGCAGACGCAACTTGGCCAGGAGGATCAGGTTGCGAGAGCTCTCGGGAAAGGGTCCGTACCGATCCCGCCACTCGATGGCCAGGTCGTCAATGGCCGCTTCATCAGACAGGGTAGCCAAACGTTTGTAGGCCAGGAGACGCTGGTCCGTGTCCGGGATGAAATCTTCGGGCAGGAATGCGGATATGGGTACGGAAATTTCGGGATCAGGCCGCTCGGGCTCCGGCTCCTCCCCCTTGAACTCCCTGATTGTTCTCTCCAGGAGGTCCAGATAGAGCTCATAGCCCACCGCAGCGATGTGTCCCGACTGGGCTGAGCCAAGAATCGTCCCGCCGCCTCGAATCTGCAGATCATTCAAAGCGATCTTGAAACCCACGCCGAGATCGCTGAAGTCCATGAGTGCCCGCAGTCGTTTCTGAGCATCCCTTGTGATCAGGTGCTCACCAGGTATCAACAGGTAGGCGTAAGCCTGCTCGGTCGATCGCCCCACACGCCCCCGCAGCTGGTAGATCTGGGCCAGGCCGAAGGTGTCGGCCCGGTTGATGATGATGGTGTTGGCAGCAGGGATGTCCAGGCCGGACTCGATGATCGTCGTGCAGACCAGCACGTCCACCTTGCGATGGATAAAATCGAGCATGATCTTTTCCAGATCTCGCTCTTTCATCTGGCCGTGAGCGACGGCAATGCGGGCCTCCGGCACCAGGCGCCCCAGGGTGGTTGCCATCTGGTAGATGCTCTGCACGTGATTGTGGACGAAAAACACCTGCCCGCCCCGATGAAGCTCCCGGTAGACCGCTTCACGGATGGTCAGGTCATCATACCGGGTCACCTGGGTCTCGATGGCGCGCCGGTCCTGCGGAGCCGTCTCGATGGTGCTCAGATCCCGGATCCCCGCCATGGACATCTGCAGAGTCCGGGGGATGGGGGTCGCCGTCAGGGTGAGCACGTCCACCGCGACGCGAAACTGCTTGAGCCTCTCTTTGTGCTTGACCCCGAATCGATGCTCCTCGTCGACGATGAGAAGCCCCAGGTCGTGAAAATGCACATCTTTCTGGAGGAGCCGGTGCGTCCCGATGATAACGTCCAGCGATCCCTTCTTGAGTTTATCCAGGATCTGCTTCTGCTGGGCGGGGGTCTTGAAACGGCTGAGGCTCGCCACTTCGATGGGAAAGCCCTCGAATCGCTCCCTGAACGTATGGTAGTGCTGTTCGGCGAGAACAGTGGTGGGAACGAGCATGGCCACCTGCTTCCCGTCCAGAACGGCTTTGAAGGCGGCCCTCAGCGCCACCTCCGTCTTCCCGTACCCCACATCCCCGCATACCAGACGGTCCATGGGGCGAGTGGACGCCATGTCCTCCAGCACATCCTCGATGGCGCCGGCCTGGTCCGGCGTCTCTTCGTAGCTGAAAGTCGTCTCGAACTCCACAAAGAGCTGGTCGGGTGGCGAGAAACGAAAGCCGTTGCTTATCTGCCGCTTGGCATAAAGATCCAGCAATTCCTGAGCGATCCGTTCCGCCGATTCCTTGGCTTTTTGCTTGGCCGCCTCCCAGGACTTCCCCCCCAGCCTGTCCACACGGGGGTTTTCCCCCTCCATTCCCAGGTATTTCTGAACCTTCTGCAGTTTGTCCACGGGCACATAGAGGCGGTCATTCCCCTGGTATTCCAGCTGCAGGAAATCGCTCTCGACCCCGCCTACGGTGAGATGAGTCAACTCCCTGTAAACCCCGATGCCATGGTCCACGTGAACCACAAAGTCGCCCATGTGCAGGTCGTGGAACGAATTGAGAAAGAGGCCGGAAACGCTCTTGCGGTTGCGACGCCTGCTCCTGCGCCCGAAAATCTCCTCCTCGCAAAGGACCGTCAGCTTCTCAGCAGGCCACAGGAATCCCGTGGTCAGGTTGCCGACGAGGATTTTGAGAACCGGAGCGTCGAAGGATTCCTCGCCGAAGGACAGATCGCTCAGCAGTGTCTCCACACCGTAGCCCCGCATCAACTCCGCCACCCGCCTGGCCTGTTCCTTCTGACCGCAAATGAGAAAGGTCCGGATCCCCTGTCTTTTCCATTCCTCGAGCTGGAGGGCCAGAGGCTCGAGCAGTCTTTCCTTGTTGGCGTGAGCCCGAATGGCCAACGCCAGATTGCTGTGGTCAACAGTCTCGAGCTGAAAGCTTTTCAAGCCCGGCGACTCGTCCGTCAGGCTGCTCACCCAAATCTGCCGGAAAGCCGCCGCCACCATTTCAACACTTTCGGGGGTTTCCATGAAGTCCTTTGGGGATCGCGTCCATTCATGAACCGAACGACTGTCATCCCATTCCCGCGTCACGTGCCAATAGCGCTCCTCCAGCTCGCGCCGGATCTGAGTCCTGTTGAGCCAAAGCACAAGGGTCTCAGGAGGAAGGTATTCCGTCAGGGTCCACATTTTCTCATAGAAGGCCGAGATTACGGGCTCGAAGCCTCCCAGCTGATGGCCTTCTCTCAGTCGCTCGAGCCAAAGGTTGCCTGCGGAGGGGGACAGGCTTTCCGCACGCACATCTTCCCGAACCGCCTCCTGAGCTCGCTCGCGGGCGGCCTCATCCAGAATCACTTCGCTGGCAGGCAGGAGAATGAGTTCCTCCAGATTCCCCATGGAACGCTGCGTAGCAGGGTGAAACATCCGGATGGATTCCAGCTGATCCCCGAAGAATTCGAGCCTGACCGGCCATCGATAGAGCGGCGAGTAGATGTCGAGGACACCGCCGCGGCGACTGAAATCCCCGTATTCCTCCACCAGGGGAACCCGATAGTATCCGCGCTCCGCCAAATTCCGACACAATTCGTCCAGGTCGACTTCTTCGCTCTTCACCAGGTAACCGGTATGCTGCATCAGGATATCCGCGGGCATCAACCGTTCCATCAGGGCCAGCGCGGATGTGACGAGGCAGAAAGGCTCCGAGGTGGATCGAACGGCGAACAGCGATTCCAGACGTCGAGCGGTGGTTTCCATCTTTGCCAGGGACTGGATCTTATGTCCCGTCCGTGAAGGGAGAAACCTTACGCGTTGGTTGATCGCCTGATCGGGTCTACTGCTCTCGCGACCGAGGAAGAAAGAGACGGTCTCGACAAAAGTCTCAGCCTCCCGCTCGGTCGCAGTGACGACCAGCCAAGGCCTTCGCAGCGTTTTGAGGGCCACGGCAATCAAGTACCCGAGAGCCGATCGCTCCACACCTCGCAGGGATAAGGATTCCCGGTGGTTTTTCAGGAGTTCGAGCACTTCGGCGGAGCCGGCGCCGCCGTTCCATTCCAGGGCTGAAATCCCCGACCCGCTTGGATCACTCGATTCAAAACGCTGATTCATTGCATCATCCAGGGGGAGAGAATATGAAGCGGGGTGACTTCCCGTTCAGTTCGACTTCCAGGTTTCCAGTTGATAAATGCTCGAATTCAACTCCAGATCAGCACGATGGATCGCATCATTCATCCCTCCTCCCCGCTGATCCACCTGTTCACATACAACTATAACCTGCCGCGATCCATCGCAAGAAGTTTGCTTCGCCCGTTTGACGACCCAAAAGCTTGAATATCGCTCAGCCCATGGCATCCTCCCGGCCAATACCCTGTGAGCTTAAGTCAAACGGGCCAGGAAACCTGCACGGAGCCACAACCATCCGGCTGCGAGCACGAGAGTGATCAAAGTGACCGGAGCTCCCACCCGCGCGTGGTCTTGCCAGGTGATCCGGATGCCGAGGGTTTTGGACTGTTCGACCACGATGATGTTGGCGATGCTCCCCACGACGAGGAGGTTTCCGGCCAGGGTGCTGGCAAGGGCGAGAATCGATCCGGCCATGGGATGAACGGTTGCGGGAAGCAACAGCATCGTTGCCGGCACGTTGGACACCAGGTTGGAAAGCAGCACGGTGACGCCGAACAGCCAGCCCGGCTGATTGATGTCGATTCCCGTGGAGCGGACGACCGCCATGATCCTGTCCAGGTTCCCGGAAGAAGCGAGCACGTGGTTCACAATGAAAAGCCCGGAGAAGAGAACCAGCAGCTGCCAGTCCACCAGGCCGAGGATTCTTCTTGAAGACATCCTCCGGCTGGACAGCAGCCAGCCGGCCGCTCCTAGGGCCAGAACCTCGCGCGGCATTCGCGTGAACAGAAAGAGCCCGACAAGCAGGCATAACACCAGAGCACCTTTGCCGGTCTGCCAGGCGCTGAACGGGGTGGCTTCGACAGCGGGCACCGAGGTCTCTTTGATCCACCGTCCCCTCGTCTGTCGGTTGATGACATACCAGACGGAGGCAAGTCCCAAAATGACGGGGACTGCCGCATCGAC